>CAJLWM010000016.1 GCA_905210415.1 uncultured Prevotellaceae bacterium | reverse complement strand
TCTTCTTGGTCGCGTATAAACATTGTTACGTATTCTTGTGGTGATTTGGTGATGGCTACACGCCCGCTTCGCACAAATTGGCGTATGCCATAACCTTTAAATTCTTCAAACAGGGCCTCGATTTCGGCGCTTTGGCCGGTTTTTTCAATCACCGTGTATTCGTGGGTGATTTCGAGTATTTTCGCATTGTGTCGGCGGATGATTTCTTCGAGGTTTTGCTCATCCATTAGTTTGCGAGTAGGCACTTTGTAGAGAGCCACTTCGCGAAACACAATCTCGTCGTCGGTGTAGTAGAACGCCTTCAACACATCTATGCGTTTCTCAATCTGAAGCACCAGTTTCTTGATTGTTTCTTCGTCGGAGTAGGTGGTGATGGTGGTTTTGTGTATGCCTTTGATTGATGAAGGCGAGCCGGTGAGAGTCTCGATGTTGAGTTTTCGTCGGGTGAAAATGATTGCCACTTGATTGAGTAGTCCGACGCAGTTCTCCGAGAAGACGGCTACGGTGTATAGAGTCTTTTGATCTGTCATCTTTTCTCGTATTTTTTTGTTCGACTGAGTAGGATGTTGTCCATAACGCTTCCGGCGGGAATCATTGGATAAACAAGTTCTTCGGGAGCAATGTTCACGTTCAGCAGGTAGGGTCCGTCGTGGCTGAGCATGCGGTCGATGGCAGCGTCAAGCGTGTCGGGCGATTCCACATCTTCGGCGTGTATCCCGTAGGCTTTGAGCAGCGTCACGAAGTCGGGGTTCACCATTTTGGTTTCTGAATAGCGCTCGTGGTAGAATAGTTCTTGCCATTGTCGCACCATGCCCAAGAAATTGTTGTTGAGCAGGACCATCTTCACGGGCAAGCGATATTGAAGAATCACTCCAAGTTCTTCTACGGTCATCTGCAGACCACCGTCACCGGAGAAAAGGCATACGGTGCGGTCGGGCGCACCCACTTGCGCGCCGATGGCAGCTGGAAGTCCGAAGCCCATTGTGCCAAGTCCGCCCGAGGTGATGATGCTGCGTGGCTGTGAGAACTTGAAGTAGCGAGCCGATTGCATCTGGTTTTGGCCCACGTCGGTCACCAAGACGGCTTTGTTGCCCGATGCCTCGCTCACTTTGCGCACCACTTGGCCCATGGTTACTTGTCCGTTTCGCGGGTTGAGTTCGTCGTTGATTACGGTGTCGTTCTCAATCTCCCAGTTCTTGGCGAACGAGTTGACCCAATCGTTGTGAGAGGCGGGCCGTACAAGCGGAAGAAGGCGCTCGAGAACGGTTTTTGCGTCGCCGTGAATGCGTGCGTCAATCTTGATGTTTTTGTTAAACTCGCTTTCGTCGATGTCGATGTGCAAAACTTTTGCTTGCGATGCAAATTTGGTGGTGTCGCCAGTCACGCGGTCGCTGAATCGCATGCCGAGGGCTATCAGCAAGTCGCATTCGGTGGTAGCTATGTTGCAAGCCACGTTGCCGTGCATGCCTATCATGCCCATGTTGAGGCGGTGCCCCGATGGCAAAGTGGATAGTCCGAGCAGTGTGTTGCTTGTGGGGATGTCGGCCTTCTCAATCAGTTTCATGAGTTGCTTTTCTGCGCCCGAGATGGTCACGCCGTTGCCGGCGATAATGAAAGGTCGCTTAGAATTGTTTATAAGGTCGGCAGCCACAGTGAGTTCATCGTCGTTCAGTTCGGGGTATGGTTCGTAGCTGCGTATGAAGTTGCAACGCTTGTATTCGTTCCATTCAATCATCTCGTTTTGTGCATTCTTTGCAAAGTCGAGCACTACAGGGCCTGGACGGCCGTTTGCGGCGATGTAGAATGCGCGAGCCACAGCCCAAGCAATGTCTTCTGCACTGCGTATCTGATAGCTCCATTTGGCGAGTGGCTGTGTGATGCCGATAACGTCGGTTTCTTGAAATGCATCGCTGCCAAGGGCGGCAGAACCCACTTGCCCTGTGATAATCACCACAGGAGTGCTATCCATGTAGGCATCGCTCAGTCCGGTGATGATGTTTGTTGCGCCAGGACCCGAGGTGACAATCACCACACCGGTGCGGTGGCTTACGCGAGCGTAGCCTTGTGCAGCGTGTATTGCGCCTTGCTCGTGGCGAACAAGTATGTTGTGGATTTCTTTTTTGTAGTCGTAAAGCACGTCGAACACTGGGATGATTGCTCCACCGGGATAGCCGAAAGTTGTATCTACATCTTCAGCCATGAGTGCTTTGATCAGTGCTTCTGCGCCTGAAATCTTTTGTCCCATATCAATGTATGTTATACCTAAGAATTGTTGAAGTTGAGTATTGTTATTCTCTCACGCCGCCACGGTCGGCAGATGTCACCATCGATGCGTAGGCTTGCAAGGCTTTTGATACCTCTCTTTTGCGGGTCTTTGGAGTGAATGCTGTTTTGCCAAGTGTTTCCTCGGCTTTGCGGCGTGCGGCAAGTTCTTCATCGCTTATCATGAGGTTGATGGAGCGTTGAGGAATGTTGATGTCGATAATGTCGCCGTCTTTCACCAAGGCGATGTTGCCGCCGCGAGCCGCTTCGGGTGAGATATGGCCTATAGAAAGCCCCGATGTGCCACCGGAAAATCGGCCGTCGGTGATAAGGGCGCATTGCTTGCCGAGGTGCTTGGATTTGATGTATGATGTGGGGTAGAGCATCTCCTGCATGCCCGGGCCGCCCTTAGGACCTTCGTAGGTGATAACCACCACGTCGCCGGCTTGCACCTTGTCGTGGAGAATGCCTTCAACGGCATCTTCTTGGCTTTCAAATACCTTGGCTTTGCCCACAAAATGAAATATGCTTTCGTCTACGCCAGCAGTCTTCACTACGCAGCCGTCTTGGGCAATGTTGCCGTAAAGCACCGCCAGACCGCCGTCTTTCACATAGGCGTGTTCGATATCACGTATACACCCGATGGCGCGGTTGTCGTCGAGCGATGGGTATTGGCAAGATTGACTGCCCATCGTGGTGGTGCGCACACCGGCAGGGGCACTGAGCCATAGGTTGCGGGCTTCATCGCTGAAATCTTTACCCTCAAGCGCATAGCGGTCGATAGCCTCGCCAAGCGTCAGTCCGTCTACACGCTTCACGCTTGTGTCGATGAGGCCCTTTGCCGCAAGCCTTCCCATTATCGACATTATGCCACCGGCGCGGTTGACGTCCTCGATATGGTAGTCGGGTGAATTTGGAGCAACTTTGCAAAGCACTGGAGTTTTGCGTGAGAGCATGTCGATATCTTTCATTGTGAAGTCGGTGCCAGCCTCGTTGGCTATAGCAAGGAGGTGAAGCACGGTGTTGGTGCTGCCGCCCATAGCGATGTCGAGCGACATGGCATTGAGTATAGCTTCACGAGAAGCGATGTTGCGCGGAAGCACACTTTCGTCGTCATCGTTGTAGTATGCGTAGGCATTTTTCACAATCTGTGCTGCGGCCCGCTTGAAGAGAGCGATGCGATTGGTGTGGGTCGACAACACGGTGCCATTGCCAGGCAGTGCCATGCCGAGGGCCTCGTTGAGGCAATTCATAGAATTGGCGGTAAACATTCCGGAACACGAGCCGCAGGTAGGGCAACCGGCTTCTTCGATTTTCGCCACGGTGTTGTCGTCGATCGACTGGTCGGCCGAGTCCACCATCACGTTCACGAGGTCGAGGGAGCGCTTGCCAAGGTGGCCGGCCTCCATTGGTCCGCCCGAGCAGAACACGGTGGGGATATTGAGTCGCATGGCAGCCATGAGCATGCCAGGGGTGATTTTGTCGCAGTTGCTGATGCATATCATCGCGTCGGCGCGGTGCGCGTTCACCATATATTCCACGCTATCGGCTATGAGGTCGCGCGAAGGCAGTGAATATAGCATTCCTTGATGCCCCATGGCAATGCCATCGTCGATGGCTATGGTATTGAATTCGGCAGCAAAGCAGCCGAGTCGTTCGATTTCTTTTTTTACTATTTGTCCGATTTCGTGCAGGTGGGTGTGACCAGGCACAAATTGGGTGAAAGAGTTTACGATGGCAATCACTGGCTTACCAATTTGCTCCTTTTTCATTCCGTTGGCCACCCAGAGGGCTCTTGCTCCAGCCATTCGGCGTCCGTTAATCGTAAAAACACTTCGTAATGGTTTGCTCATATTGTTTCCAAAAATAAAAACCTTTCCTTAATCTGCGAGATTGGAGGAAAGGTTTAAACCGTATTATTAATTATCTAATTTGCTATTATAGTTGCAATCAATCCTCCACCATATTATATAATCACCACCACGATGCTAATAAACACCGCAATAATAATATTAATGGCTGTAATGATAAATTGCTTCATACTTATAATAAATAAGTGTATAATAGTTTAAATTTGTTATGCAAAATTACATTACATAGATCAATCTTGCAATAGTTGAAGTGTGAAAAGTGTAGAAAAAATATACTGAAATATGCTGATTGGTTTAAAAAATGTAATTATTTTTGGAAAAGCATATCAATTTGCAATCCGTTGGGGTAAAAAGAAACAGCCCCACATCACGTGGGGCTGATCTCGAAGTAAATTGTTAATAAAATGTCATGATAATGTTCAAATCAATTAGTGTCAAAAACTCGACAAGCATATTACTATGGTGTCATCATTAAACTTTTTGAAACTATAAATTTTTTGAGATGTACATTATTAAAAAATTGGTTGTTAGCTACAAAAAACCATTCTGGTTAGAAAACCAGTGCAAATTTATTAAGGGTGTTTATAATTTGCAAACATTTTTCGCCTTTTACATTTCTTTAGAGATTAGTAGCATTTTTTTAACAAAAAATGATGTATATTATTTTTTATTTAATTCCGCAGTATTTCTTTAGTTCGGCTGTTGTGCCATGGCTTTCACCGTCAAGTGCTTTAAGCCATTTGTGTACATTGTTGAACATAAGTTTTTTAGCGTTGTCGAAGTTCTCTGGGTTGGTGATACGGGTGAAAACTACACGCTGAATGTCGGTCTTTTTGCATATGGCGATGCCGTAGCCTGCATTTTTAGGGTCGGCTGTTGGGCCGTTGCTGCTCCAGTATTTCACGTTGCCGTCGTCGGTAAGGCCGAGGAAAATCACGCTGTGTCCGCGCTCTTGGTCGGCATCCTTGTTTGCGTCAACGCCAATCACAGCTCCGCAGTCGCTACCCGATGTGTTGCGGTCCCAGAAAATCTTCATGAAATCGCCAGGTATGGCTTGCTCCCAGATGGGATTGTTACACCAGTCGTCGTCTGATTGATAGACCTCATTCTTGTTATCGCGGTTTTTCTCTGATTTGGCACCGCGGAATGCAGTGAAGTTAAATCCCACTTTCAGGTCGTTGGCAAGAACTGCCATGCCAGGGCCGTTGGCATTGGCGCGCCCCCAACAGCCCATGCCGTCGCTTTGGTTCACACCTTGTTCGTTTACTCCATCGGTGATGCCAACAAGAGGTTTGAGGTTAAACCATGCGTGACGAGAAACCACGCCGTTGGTGTCCCACAGGATGATGGCTTGTATCATGGCTGCGTAGGTGGCCATAGAGCAAAAAGATGGACATGCTTTGGATGCTTGGAAATTTGGGCGTTGGTCGGCAAGGCGCATATTGAAAGCCTCGTTGAATCCGCGCCATGCGCTTTTTGGGAAATCGGGAGTGGCTTTACGGCCAACGTAATATCCACCTCGCTCAGGGAATGAGTCGATTGCTGAAATTATGGCCTTTTGCCATTGCTTGTTTACTTTTTGGTCGCCTTTGGCCGATGCGTTGATGCCGATAAGGGCGATAAGTGATAATAATAAGTATCTCATTTTCGGTTTGTATGTGATTATCATATTGGGTTGTAAATTTTAAATTAGAGTTGTTTCAAAAGTTCTCTGCCTTTGTTGGTTAGATAATATGATTGCATAGGGTGGTTAGGGGACTCTGGGTAGAGCATAGCAATATAACCTTCTGCCAAATTTGGCGCTATATAGGTGTTCATAAAACTTGACCTATTGCGTAAATTCATGCTGTCCATCAGCGCTTTTAAGTTTGATCCATTTTCACCAATAACCGACAAGAACTTCTTTTGGCGTTTGTCTTTGGCCATTCCTTTTGAAGTTGTATGGTGAACTTGTTTGGTTGCATGGTTGTATGGTGAAGTTGTATGGTTATATGGTTGTATGGCTGTGCGTTTGAATGTGACCCATACGAATGCTGCATTTTGATTAAACTCAGGTTCTGGGAGGTTTGCTTCACGACATGCATCGACCATTCTCTCAACTCCGCTGCCCCAATTCTCCAAGAACGTGGTCTTGAATAGCACATCTGCAATAGTTGGGTTTTGCGGAAATGAGTGATGGGGCTGTTTAATGGTCTCAACGGTCAATTCGTCAGGTAAGTGACCTGTGTTTTCAATTTCTATTCGATCATCATATATGGCAATACCCACTGAGCTACTTGTGTTATGGAATTGTCTGTGACAAAGAGCGTTTGTCAGTGCTTCGCGCAACGCTTCGGCGGGCACTTCCAATTTCTCTTCTCTTGTGAAGCCTACGATTTTACCGCTGAGGGAAAGGTGCTTGAAGAAAAATGCCATACCGGCATCAAGTAGATTGAAGAAATTGCCGCATACTCTTTGATTGTCAAGGAATTCTGCTTTGTTGTTTCCTCGGAATCGAGCCAGGCGGAGTAAAAATTGTGGAAATTGACTGGTGTCTCTAAGGAATAGAGCTGCTGCTGCATTCTTTAATCTGCCTTTTGTCGTAAGTTTTAACTTTTCTAGAAGGCTTTCTGTTGACTCCATGAGAGAAGATTCTGGCATTCGCCCTCGTTCCACGCCGAGACGGACACTGCCACGAATATGTTGTTCCTCCAAATCGGCAATTGTGATGTCCTCGCAGATTTGATCTTCCCATTTATGGAGATTCTTCTTGCTACGCATCAATCTGTCCTCAAAGACTTCTCGTGGCATGACGACAGTAGTGCTTCCGATTCGCATATATGGTTTGTTGTCGTATGTATAAGGCGTGTCCCAATATGATGGTGCATCCAGATGTAGTGCTATTAATTGACAGCCAGATCTGTCTGGCACGTCGATATATTCAATAGGTAGATCAATCAATGGTTCCAACTTCGCGAATTCTCTTGCAATCTCTTTTCGGGTGTTGTCTGTTACCTGCTGTCCAAGAATCTTCAGCGTCGTAGGAGCAATGCCAAATAGCAACCAGCCTCCTGACGTATTGAGAAATGCGCAAGCGGAACGCATGCCATCCTTCAATTCGCCCGTTGTTTTCTTTATTTCCAACGTGCGTGTTTCATCACCTGTTATGATTGCTTGTATGTCTTCTATTGTCATAATAGACTTTTGTTTTGTTAGTGCTATTGCAAAGGTAACCTTTTTTATCGAATAATAAATTATCAAATATAGACTGAGGAATAGTGGAAATCGCCACGTGGATCACATTGATGCGTATCATTACTGAGCACTTATTAGATTAACCAAATATACATGGAGTTTCTCTATATTTGCAATGAATATAAGAATGATGTATAGGCACATTTTGATTAGTGGTTCCTCAAAACCTATCCGTTGCAAAATACTCTTTTTTATGTTTTTAGTGTGCAGTAATTATTCAAAATTAGGGAAAATATCGCAATATGCACAAAATAATGACTAAATTTGTGATATGGGACGAATATTAGCAATAGATTATGGACGCAAGCGCACTGGGCTTGCAGTGACAGATACACTTCAAATAATAGCAAACGGGCTTGAAACAGTGCCTACGCACACCCTGATGCAATATCTGAAGAATTATATGGCAAAGGAGCCGGTCGACACCATTGTGGTGGGCTTGCCAAAGCAGCTCAATGGGCAGCCGTCGGAGAGCATGAGATATATCACTCCGTTTGTGGCAAAACTGCGCAAGGAGATGCCTGATGTTGATGTGGTGATGTATGATGAGCGCTTCACCAGCACAATTGCGCACAAGGCTATGATAGATGGTGGCATGAAAAAGAGCGACCGCCGCGATAAGGCCCGCGTAGATAGCATTGCGGCCACTATTATACTCACTGATTATCTTGAAAGCCGCGGAATGCGAGGTTTTTAGTGCGGTTTGCTGAGTGAGATTTATTGAAAACTGCATTATATGTGCTAACTTTGCTGCTCGAAAAGAGATGATTGATGAATAAATTCTGCATACATACGTGTTGCCTGAAGATGATAGGCGTGCTGATGTTGGCATTGCTTGTCTCGGCATGTAGTTCTACCAAGCATGTGCCCGATGGTAAGTATCTGCTTGACGATGTTAAGTTTAATATCGCAAACGAGGGCTCGAAGAAAGAGGTGAAGAGCGCCGACTTGGTGAATTACCTCCGTCAGACTCCTAATCACAAAGTGCTTGGTGGTATGAAACTGCAACTTGCGGTGTATAACATCAGCGGCAAGGATAGCACGAAATGGTTTAACAAATGGGTGCGCCGCGTGGGCAATCCACCGGTGATATACGACCAGTCGCTCACTGATGCAAGCGTGAAGCAATTGCAGACTGCGCTGGTAAATAAGGGTTATATGGGCGCCAATGTGTGGGCCGACACCACAAGCCGCAAGGGCAAGAAGAAGATGGTGGTAACATATAATGTGAAGCCAGGTGTGCCTCACTATGTGTCGTCGGTGGCATATAATATCCCCAACGACACCTTGCGACAACTGATACTTGCCGACTCGGCGTTGTTTCTGATAAAGAAAAATTCGGTGTTTGATCGCAATTTGCTCGACCAAGAGCGTCAGCAAATCAGCGAGCGATTGCGCGAGAAAGGATATTTCGCCTTTAATAAGGAATATATCACGTTCACGGCCGATACGGCAGCGGGTGAGAAGAATATCGACCTCACTATGAATCTGATGCGCCCTTATGAAAACGATAAGATGCCGTATTACACATCTCACAAACCGTTTTTCGTGCGAAACGTTACGTTCGTAACCAATTACAATCCAGCCACAATGCACGAAGTGAGCGATTATGTGGCCGACGACGTATCGTATTACAATGGTTATAAGGTGCTGTATGGCACGGATAAATATTTGCGCCGTGCTGTGCTCGACGAGTGTTGCTTTATAAAACCAGGCAAACGATACAGTTCGGGCGACGTAAATCGCACCTATGAATCGTTTGGACGATTGGGCATTGTGAAATTTGTGAATGTGGAATTGGTGCCTGTTGGCGAGATTGACGGCAAGATATGGCTCGATGTGTATGTGTTGACGTCGCGCAATAAAACGCAAACTGCATCGCTCTCGCTCGAAGGAACAAACTCCGAGGGCGACTTGGGCTTTGGTCTTGGAGTGGGCTATCAGCACCGCAATCTATTCAATGGTTCGGAAGTGCTCAATGCTAAGGTGCGAGCAAGCTATGAAAGCCTTTCTGGCGACCTGAACGGACTTATCAATGAGAACTATTCGGAATATATGGGTGAATTGGGCGTTAAGTATCCAAAGTTTAAGGCCCCATTCCTCAAGCGCAGCTTCAAGGAGAAGATATTGGCATCGACAGAGTTCTCTACAAGTTTCACATATCAGGAGCGTCCTGAGTATACGCGTGTGATAGGCGGTTTGAGCTGGCGATATTTGTGGAGCGAAAGGGCCAACAAGACTCGCCACACTTTCAATCTGCTTGACTTGAATTATGTGAATCTGCCTAAGAGCAAGAGTCATTTCCTTGACGAAATCAGCAATCCGCTGTTGCGCTATAGTTATGAAGACCACTTCATTATGCGCATGGGATACTCTTATTATCACTCCAATAAGACCGATGCTTCGCCGTTGTCGCGACGCTATCAACCTGATGTCTACACTATCAGGGTGGCGGCAGAGACAGCCGGCAACTTGCTCTATGGCATCTCGAGCATCGTGGGGCAGAAGAAGGATAACGATTCGTATAAGGTATTTGGTATCAATTATTCGCAGTATCTCAAGGTCGATGCCGACTATTCCTACACGCATAGTTTCAACCCTCGTAGCAGTTTGGCATTTCATGTGGGTGCGGGCGTGGCAGTGCCATACGGCAATAGCCTCGTGTTGCCATTCGAGAAACGCTTCTATGCGGGTGGTGCCAACAGCGTGAGAGGCTGGGGCGTGCGTACCCTTGGTCCGGGTAGCTACTACGCCACCAACTCAGTGAAAAGCTTTATCTATCAATGTGGTGATGTGCGCCTCGATATGAATCTTGAATATCGAGCAAAACTATTTTGGGTGATAGAGCTAGGTGCATTTATCGACGCCGGCAATATATGGACAATTAAAGATTATGAGGACCAACCAGGCGGTGTGTTCAAGATAAATAAATTCTATGAGCAGATAGCCCTGGGTTATGGACTTGGCATACGCCTTGATTTCACTTACTTCCTGCTTCGCTTGGATTTTGGTATGAAAGCCCACAATCCGGCATCGCATCAAGAGCATTGGCCTTTGTTCCATCCTAACTGGAATAGAGACTCGGCAGTGCATTTCTCGGTTGGTTACCCATTTTGATTTTAGGTTTATTGATATGAAAAAATTAGTGATTTTTGATCTCGACGGCACTTTGCTCAACACAATTGAGGATTTGGGCAATGCTGCCAATTATGCGTTGGATGCAAATGGATATCCTACACATAGCCTTGCAAGTTATCCGTTCTTTGTAGGTAATGGCGTGCGCAATCTCATGCGCAAGGCGTTGCCCGATGATGCACGCACTGATAGCATTATCGATGCTTTGCTGAAAGATTTCAAGGAGTATTACAACGAGCATAACACCGATTGCACTAAGCCATACGACGGCATAATGGAATTGTTGCACAATCTTGTTGAAGATGGCGTGATGGTGGCAGTGGCTTCAAACAAATATCAGCAAGCCACTGAGAAAATCGTGCATCATTTCTTCTCGGATATCAATTTCGTGGCAGTGTATGGCCAGCGCGAAGGCGTTAACGTGAAGCCCGATCCATCGGTGGTGTTCTCTATTCTTGGCGATGCCAAGGTGCCAAAGTCGGAGGTGCTTTATGTGGGCGATTCGGGCGTGGATATGGAAACTGCTCGCCGCGCATGTGTGGATTCAGTGGGCGTGACATGGGGATTCCGTAGCGAAAAGGAATTGAACGAATATCATGCCGATAGAATCGTAAACAAGGCCTCGGATATCTATGATATCGTGAAGTCGTCGGTGGAGTGAAAAATCAGATATTCACCTCGTTTGAGAGAGTGATAGATGTCACTCTGCTGTCTTTGTGAATGTCGTTGAAGACCTCAATGAAATTTGTTGTTGACTTGCAGCGCACAATCAGATTGATGATTGTGGAGCTGTTTTCATAGTCGTATTTCAGGAAGGTGTCGCTGATATGCACTTGATGGCGGAAAAACGCATCGTTGATGTGCGTAGGGTCTGTGATGATGTCGTTGAGTTTGATGCGGATGATCTTAGATTCGCCAGCGATGTTGGTGAAGTGCTCATAGCGGTTCATGATGGCAAGGATGAAGATGATGAGCAGTGTGGTGATAATGCCTATCACATACATGCCAGCACCGATAGCCAAGCCAATCATAGCGGTGATCCAGATGCCAGCTGCAGTGGTGAGTCCGCGCACCGAGCCTTTCATCTGTATGATGGCTCCAGCGCCCAGAAAACCGATACCCGAAACCACCTGTGCGGCTATTCGGCCGGGGTCGCCGTTTTTCAGTCCGAGAAACTCTTGTGGAATGTAGATAGAAACGAGCATGGCAAGAGTGGCGCCAGTGGAGATGAGCGAGAATGTGCGCATGCCAGCCATCTGGCCTTTCTTCATGCGCTCAATGCCCACTATTGCGCCGAGAAGCATGCTTAGGAACAATCGTAGCGTGGCGTTTACCCAATTCACCTCTTGCAGCGTTATTTGGTTGGATATGTTTTGCAGGTAATCCATAATATCAAGATGTTAATGTTGGCAATGCAAATATACTTGTTGCGAGGCAAATTCACAAGTCCTGAGTAAGAGATGGTTTGTAAAAATCTGCGATATGTAACGAAGTGTTAAAACAAATAGATAAGCGTTGATTTGGGGCAAAGCGGAAAAAGTAGTAACTTTGCACTTGATTTTCAGTTTCTGACATCTATATTATTTGAAATAGTAATAATCATATAAATAATTTTAATTAATGGATTGGATAGTTGATTTGTTTACTGGCGGTTCAGTGGCTCATTCAATCTTGGTATACTCATTGGTGATTGCCCTTGGAGTTGTGCTTGGAAAAGTGAAATTCTTTGGTATATCGCTTGGTACTACATTTGTGCTGTTTGTGGGTATCCTGATGGGTCATCTCGGATTGCAAGTAGATTCTGGAGTGCTTCACTTCATCAGAGAATTCGGTCTGATTCTGTTTATCTTCTCTATAGGTATGCAGGTTGGTCCTGGTTTCTTCTCTTCGTTTAAGAAGGGCGGTCTTGTGTTGAATGGTCTTGCCATGTTGTTGATTGGCTTGAACATCATAGTTGCTCTTATTATCTATTATGGCGTAGGCAACGTTCGCCTCACCGATATGGTGGGTATCTTGTCGGGTGCCGTGACCAATACTCCTGGTCTTGGTGCTGCTCAGCAGACATTGCTTGAAACTCATGGCGCAGGTGCTGCTGTGCTCAACGAGGCTATGTCGATGGGTTATGCTGCTGCTTATCCTCTTGGTGTGGTAGGTATCATCTTGTCGATGATTCTCGTAAAGGTGTTTTTTGGCATTAAGTTGGAGGAAGAAAGCCGTCAAATAGAAGAAGATAGTGAAGATAGCTATTTGAAGCCATACTGCGTGACATTTGAGGTTACTAACGAATTGCTTGCTGGTAGCACAGTGCTTCGTCTTAGCCAAATGATCGACCGCAACTTCGTGATTTCGCGCATCCAACGTGCCGATGGCTCGTTTGTGCTTCCACAATCGTCTACTGTGATAGAGATGCACGACAAGTTGCTTATCGTGATGTCGCAACAAGACGAAGGCGCATTTGCTATGTTTGTTGGTCCTAAGGTGGAAATGACATGGCAAGACGATCCACGCGAAGTGGTATCGCGTCGCATCGTGGTTACTAATAGCCAGTATGTGGGTAGAAAGATAGGTACATTGCGCTTGCGCATGGGTTATAGATTGAATGCTACTCGCGTAAACCGTGCTGGTGTTGACTTGTTGGCTCGTCCTAACTTGGCTCTCCAGATTGGCGACCGCATCACTGTGGTGGGAGGCTTGGACGATATCAATCGTTTGGCTTCTAAGTTGGGTAACTCATTGCGTCGTCTTAACGAGCCAAACATGTTCACCATGTTCATTGGTATCTTCTTGGGTATTGTGCTCGGTTCAATTCCTTTCTTGTTGCCAGGTATGACAGTGCCTATGAAGCTCGGTTTGGCAGGTGGCCCACTTATCGTGGCTATTTTGGTAAGCCGATTTGGATATAAGATGAAACTCGTTACTTACACCACAAGTGCAGCCAACTTGCTTCTGCGCGAGATTGGTATCTGCCTATTCCTTGCATCTGTAGGTATCGCAGCCGGTAAGGACTTCGCTGCTACAGTGTTTAGCGAAACAGGTGCTTTGTGGGTACTTTATGGTTTCTTGATTACAATTATTCCGCTTTTGATTGTCGGCGTGCTTGCTCGCTGGCGCCACAAGCTCAACTATTGCACTATCATCGGTCTGCTTTCGGGTGCAACTACCGACCCACCAGCATTGGCTTATGCCAACAAGGTGGCAAGCAACGATGCTCCAGCCGTAGCATACTCTACCGTATATCCATTGACAATGTTCTTGCGTGTGATTACGGCTCAGTTGTTAGTGCTATTGCTTGCATAAGAGTGATGTGAAATGAATAAACTATGATATATTGCGATGCGGATGCTGTCAGAGATGGTAGCGATAAATCTGCATCGCTTTTTGTATATAAGAATGATGAAAAAATTATTTTTGCTTATGGCATTATCGATTATCGGCACGGCAGCATCGGTGGCACGCGATTCGGAGCGTTTGCAGCAGTTGTATGCGCGCCTTGGTGCGGTGGAGGTGAAGCATATCGGTGGCGAGGCTCCTCTCATCGGCATTACACCTACTGGTAGCCGAATGAGTTCGATTTCGAGAGCGTATGTAGATGCCGTGACAAGAGCTGGCGGTGTGCCAGTGATAATCGTTGCAGACACGTCGGCTCAGTATCTGCACGATGTGGTGAGCCGGCTTGATGGTGTGCTACTCACAGGCGGTGAAGACATAGCACCATCATATTTCGGAGAGGTGCCCATAGAGCAGCTTGGCGAAGTGGATTCGGTGCGCGACGTTGTGGAATTGAGTGTGACACGCCTTGCGGTAAATCGCAATCTGCCTATCCTTGGCATCTGCCGAGGCGTACAGGTGCTAAACGTGGCATTTGGCGGTACTCTCTATCAAGATCTTCCAGCACAGTTTGGTGGTGACGTTACGCATCATAGATTGTCGTCGGGCGAACGTGCAGTGCATTCTGTGGCACTCACAAAAGGCTCGGTGCTGCACACCTTGCTCGGAGTGGACTCGCTCGATGTGAATAGCTCGCATCACCAAGCCGTGAAAGATGTGGCAAAGGGGGCAAAAGTTTCTGCTATGAGTCCTGATGGGGTGGTGGAAGCCATCGACTTCTATCCAATACGCCGCATAATGGGCGTGCAGTGGCATCCCGAAGGTTTTCGCGGAAAGAATGCGTATATGAACAAAATATTCAGTCACTTCATAGATGAAGCACGCTTGTATAAGCACGCCCGTGCCCTTCATGCGAGAGTGCTGTCGGTAGATACCCACACAGATGCTCCGCTCGACTTTGAAGACGGCGTAGAAATAGGTCTGCGATGCGGCAACTGCGTGAATGTGCCAAAGATGCAAGAGGGTATGCTTGATTCGCAATTCCTTGCAGCCTATGTGGGTTCAGATAAACGAGTGACAGAGAATGGTAAGACCCGCCGTGTGGCTAAAGAACTCAATCAAGCCACCTTTGATGCGTGCCATAAAAAGGTGTTGAGCCTGATTTCAGAGACCTATAAGCAAGTGGAGCGCTACTCTGATGTGTGCGCTGTGGCAAACAGCGTAGACGATGTGACTCGCCTGAAGAGCGAGGGGAAAAAGGCGTTTTTTATTGGTGTGGAAAACGGCATAGGCATCGGCCGTGATTTGAAAAGGCTCAAAGAACTGAAGCGACAAGGCGTGAAATATCTCACATTGTGTCACACCTACGACAATCAGATTTGCAATTCCTCTACTCACACAGCCAATGCCGCGAAAGGACTTACGCCATTCGGAGTGAAGCTGGTGAAGGAGTGCAACAAATTGGGCATTATCATCGATCTATCGCATGCCAGCGAAGGCACATTCTGGGATGTGATGAAACTATCGAAGAAGCCTGTGATGTGCTCGCACTCTGGTGCACGTGCTTTGTGCGACAACGACCGTAATATCACCGACGCGCAACTGCGTGCGTTGGCCAAGAATGGCGGCGTGATACAGACAGTAGCCTATAGCGATTTCTTGAAGAAAGGCGGCGCTACGATAGAAGATTTCGTTAAGCACCTCGATTATATGGTGGGCGTGGCTGGCATCGACCATGTGGGCATTGGCACCGACTTTGATGGCGGTGGCGGTGTGCCTGGATTGATGGCCGACAACGATATGGTGAATATCACAATGCGACTGATAGAGATGGGCTACTCCGATAGCGACCTCGCAAAGATTTGGGGCGGCAATTTCTTCAGAGTGATGAGCGAAGTGGAGCGATAAACGTAATAGTCAACGGATGTTCCGGCAAACCCTTCTGCTACGGTTGTGCGGCGCAAAGGATGACAAGAAGCATCTTGTCAAAACCTATTGTTCAAAAATCAAATCTATAAGGTTTGCTTTTAATAAATTTACGAACTTTGTAAATTGAAAACAAAAAAGCAATTAACGAATTTAATAAATACCAATATGGAAAGTATTCTTGAGGGCCGCTCTAATCTTAAATCTGAAATTGAGAAAACGGCAGAAGTGGCTGGCTATCTGTGGCAAAACGGATGGGCTGAGCGTAATGGAGGTAACATCACAGTGAATATCACCGACCTTATCGATGATGAGGTGAGGGCGATGCCTGCCATCAGCGAAGTAAAGCAAATAGGCATCACATTGCCATATCTCAAGGGCTGTTATTTCTATTGCAAGGGTACGGGCAAGCGTATGCGCGATCTCGCTCGCAAGCCTATGGAGAATGGTTCGGTTATCCGTATACTTGACGATTGCGCAAGTTATGTGATAATTGCCGACAACGATGTTGCTCCTACAAGCGAGTTGCCAAGTCACTTAAGCGTTCATAATCGGATGATAGAGCGAGGATCGAACTATAGAGCTACATTGCACACGCATCCAATAGAACTTGTGGCAATGAGTCACAACAAGCAGTTTATGGGCAAGGATGTGCTTACAAACATTCTTTGGAGCATGATTCCTGAAACAAAGGCTTTCTGCCCGCTGGGACTCGGCATTGTGCCTTATGAGTTGCCTGGCAGTGTTAAGCTTGCTGATGCCACATTGGCAGAACTTGAAGACTACGATGTGGTGATGTGGGAGAAACATGGAGTGTTTGCTAAGGGACTTGATGCGATGGATGCTTTCGACCAGATTGACGTGTTGTCAAAGAGCGCAAAGATTTATATTAGTGCTAAGTGTATGGGCTTCGAACCAGATGGCATGACACAGCAACAGATGAAAGAAATGTCGGTGGCATTCAACTTGCCGAAATAATTAAGAAGCTATCATTTCACGATATGTTAAAAGCTGGAAACTACCTAATTGGTGGTTTCCAGCTTTTTTAGGTTATCATGCATCATAACCTGCGTTTCAACTAACACTTACTAAACTAACTATATAATTTGTGGTAGGAATGTTGAGAATACGAGGATGATAATCCCGATAATCAACACTGTAATGGTCTTATTGTTGCAGCCTTTCCATTCTTTGAGTATGATTCCCCAAACGTTGGAGAAGGTGACATTGAGCGCCATAAGAATGCAGAATGAGAGAGTCATCAGTGTTGGTGCTTCGGTGAGGAATCCTTTGCCCAACGACAATCCGAAGAATTGGCTGTACCACAATGCACCGGCGAGAAGGCAGAACATGATATTGTTGCCCCATACCGCTTTTTTCTTGTAGTCGCCCCATGTGTGGTTCTTATGGTTTTGATAGAAGCAATATGCAGCGTTTGTGACGAAGCCACCGATTGTTACAAGCATTGTTGCTGGCAATGTCTTGAAGATGTCAGGAGTGGCGTCTCCAAAGTTGATGTTTTTGCCAAATTCCAGTCCCACATTAAAGCATCCGCTCATAAAGCCAGCCAATATGGCGATAAACAATCCCTTAGAGAAATTAAATTCGTTGACAGTAGACTTTGTCCCTGACTCTAATAGGGTCTCAGCTTTCAGCAGGCCGGCATAGCCAATTACGCCAATGCCGAAGATCGTGACCACCACACCCATTATTACAGAGAATGTGAGTGAATCTATAGCATTTAGTTCGGGGAAGCAAATGTTGAGCAACAGAGGACCCATGATTGTGCCAAGACCTGCGCATGTGCCAAGTGCTATTGATTGTCCGAGAGCCACACCAAGATAGCGCATCGAAAGGCCGAACGTAAGGCCACCTACTCCCCAAAGGACGCCGAAGAATATGGTCATCCAAACATTAAAGGAAGGGGCGCTTGAGAATAGTTCAAACATGCTGTGTCCGTCTGGCACAGCAAGAAAAGCGCCAAGCAATGGAAGCAGCAACCAGGCGAAGACACCCTGAACTATCCAATAACTTTCCCAACTCCAATCTTTGATTTTATTGATTGGAACATAGCTGCTGGATTGACAAAACGCTCCAGCGGCTATGATAAGTAATCCGATGATTGTGTTCATTATCTCTTAGAAGTTACGTCAGCAACATATTGGTCGATATCGGCGATGAAGCTTTGTCCCACTGGCACGTCGTTGCGTAGGCAGAATTCATCGTATACTGCTTGCCATGGCATTGCCTTCTGTTCCTCGATGAGAGTGAGCACTTTGTAGCCTTCGCCTGCAAGTTCGAGTTTTGAGATTGTTTCCTTAGGCTCGAGCAGGGAACGCAACATGCACTTTTGGGCAGCGCGCGAACCGATAACGTAGGCACCGATACGGTTGATAGAGCCATCGAAGAAGTCAAGGCCATAGTGTACGCGGTCGAGAGCATCGGCGCGAACAATCTCAGAGAACAACTCTTGTGTAGGGTCGTCCATAATTGTCACGTGGTCGGAATCCCAGCGCACTGGGCGAGAAACGTGAAGCATCAATTCGTTGATGAAAGGAAGCACGGCAGAAACCTTGTCGGCTGGCGACTCTGTTGGGTGATAGTGGCCAGTGTCGATGGTGAGCAACTTATTGTTTTGTGCTGCATAGGCTGTGTAAAAGTCGTGAGAACCTACAGTAAACGATTCAAGACCGATGCCAAACACCTTGCCCTCGATGCTGTCTTTCATCATTGGAAGTTTTTTCTCGAAGATCTCGTCGAGCGACTTTTTCAGTGTGTTGCGATATAGTGCGTGGTTGACAGAGACATCCTTGCAGCCATCGTGCACCCAAAGGTTCATGATACAAGGGTCGTTTTGGGCTTCACCCATAGCATTGGCGATGTCGCGGCAACGCTTAGTGTGCTCTACCCAGAATTGACGGATGCCTTCATCTGGGTTTGCCAATGAAAGATTGCCCGATTTTGGGTGAGAGAAGCTTGTAGAGTTGAAGTCGAGTTTAGTGTCGTTGTCTTTTGCCCAGTCTATCCATGATTGGAAATATTCCACAGTCACCTCGTCGCGATCTACTACTTTGCCCTTGAAGTCGCCATAGATTTCGTGGAGATTCAAGCGGTGGTTGCCAGGTATGAGGCTTTTAGCCTTGAGGATGTCTTGGCGAAGTTCGTCGATATTGCGTGCAGCGCCAGGAAAATTGCCGGTAGATTGGATGCCACCCGACAAAGCACCTGCTTGTGTTTCAAAGCCCTTAACATCGTCGGCTTGCCAGCAGTGTAGCGATAGATGGAAGTCTTGCAATTGCTTCAATACCTTTTCTGTGTCAACGCCAATTTCGGCATAACGCTCTTTGGCTATTTCGTAAGCCTTTGTTACTAATTCTGTATTCATATTAGTTATATTTTTTGTGATTAGAGTTATTATTTTGTCAAATTAAGGAATTTCTCATAAGCGGTGTTCCAAACATCCTGGTCTTGTGGTTCAAAAGCCTCCAGCTCGATGCTATTGGCAATGATGGCACGCATCTGCCAAATGTCGTCGACCAGTCTGGCAGCCTTGGCTTGCAGCATGATGTTGCCAATGGCAGTACATTCTTGTGGACCAGCCAACACCTTTACACCGCAAGAGTTGGCGGTAAATTGGTCGAGAAGTTCGTTTTTCGATCCTCCGCCGATGATGTGCAAAGCATCAATGTCGAAGTCGGCAAATTCTTTGAGCCAAGTGAATACTTGACGATAGCGCAAAGCTAAAGAATCGAAGATGCATCGGCAAGTCTGTGCATAACCCACGGGTTCTGGCTGATTGGTGCGGCGGCAGTATTGGTTGATAGCGTCGACCATAGATGCAGGGTTGGCAAAAATCTCATCATCGGGATTGATGATGCTGCGGAATGGCTCGCATTTTATTGCTGCGTTCATTAGTTCTCTGTGGCCCAGGCCTTCGGCGTCTTTCCATTCCTTGCGACAGCGCTCGTATATCCACATGCCGCAGATGTTTTTCAAGAAGCGGGTGGTGTTGTCGATGCCGCCCTCGTTGGTGAAGTTGAGACTGAAGCTACGGTCGCTGATGATTGCATGCTTCGTTTCAATACCCATCAGACTCCAAGTGCCGCTGCTGAGGTAGGCAAACTTTTCGTCTTTGGCAGGAACAGCCGCTACGGCACTACCAGTGTCGTGACCTGCAACCGCTATAACCGGAATGGCTCCAAGACCTGTGATTTTTTGCACCTCTGGCGTGAGAGTGCCAATCAGGGTGGCAGGGTTTGCCATTTCGCCAAATTGGCGGCGCTTTAGCCCAACGCTCTTAATGAGCGAAGCGTCTAAATCGTGGGTGCGAGGATTGAGCATCTGTGATGTGGATGCGATGGTGTATTCGCACACAGCTTTGCCAGTGAGCATATAGCTTAGAGCATCAGGCACGAACAATATTTTTTCGGCATTATTTAGAGCCACGTCGCCAGCCTGCTCCATGGCGTAGAGTTGGAATAGAGAATTGAAATTCATAAACTGTATGCCGGTGATGTCGTAAACTTTCTCTTTTGGCATGCGATTGCTGAAGTATTCCTCCATCTTGCCAATGGTGTGAGGGTCGCGATAGGAGATAGGGTTGCTCAATATTTTGCCGTTTTTGTCGATGCACACAAAGTCTACGCCCCAAGTGTCGATGCCGATGCTTTGGATTGGGATATTTCTCTTAGCTACAAGCTTCAGGCCGTTTATAATCTCGTTGTAAAGGGCGAAAATATCCCAATAGAAATGTCCGCATGTCTCAATGAGGTTATTGTCGAAACGTGTGAGTTCTTCGAGCGCTATCTTTCCATTCTCGATAGTGCCTATAATAGTTCTGCCGCTTGTAGCTCCAAGGTCGACAGCAAAGAAGTGTGGCTGTGTCATCTTTTTCGGGGATATTTAGTTTTGTTGTTTAGTTTATGTGTCGGCAAAGGTAGTCTATAACGCAAGGTTGGTAACATTATTATTTGATATTAGTCCATTAAGTTTTGAGATAGAGCGGTTGGTTATTGTGATAAAAGAGAGAATAATTTTGGGATTATTTCTATTCTTGTTATATTTGCGATGAAACATAAAACCTTTATGTTGCGAATGATTAATACAGAATTTAATACCCAAACGATATGCAGATAAGTAAATACTTGGTTGCTAATTCGAGAGACTCGCAATGGGGGCTCACCGTGAGCACCGTGGGTTATGAAGAGATCGGAGCGAACGATTCTTACCCTACGCGAGGACATGCCGATGGCTACTATTTCGATGTAGACAAGGGGCGTGTGCTCAACGAATATCAGTTGCTATATATTACAGAGGGAGAAGGTGTCTTCAACTCCCTTCATGCTAAGGATGTGGCACTGAAGGCCGGCAATCTGTTTCTTCTTTTTCCTGGCGAATGGCACAGTTATCATCCTACGGGCAAGCAAGGATGGAAGTGCTATTGGATTGGGTTTAAGGGGAAGAATGTAGATGACCGTGTGAAGATGGGTTTTCTAGCCATCGACAAGCCAATATATAATGTGGGATTTAGTGCCGATATCGTGCGTCTCTATGAGGAGGCTTATAAGCGAGCTCAGGAGGAAGCCCCTTATTCGCAGCAGATATTGGCTGGCATTGTGAATCACCTTGTGGGATTGATGTATGCCCTTGAGCGCAACATCGAATTGTCGAAAGACCACACTAGAGTGGATATGATAAATCATGCGCGACTGAGAATACGCGAGACGCTTGAGGCAGACATTACCATTCAGCAGATAGCCAAAGAACTTGGCACAAGTTATAGCAACTTCCGCAAGCTGTTTAAGGAGTTTACGGGCATATCGCCGTCGCTCTACCAGCAAGACCTGCGCTTGCAGCGAGCCAAGGAATTGCTTTCGTCAACCTCGCTGAGCATTAAGGAGATTGCCTATCGTCTGCGCTTTGAGTCGCCCGACTATTTCTCTTCGAAGTTTAAGATAAAAACGGGCATGAAGCCAAGCGAATTTAGAAACATATAATGATAGACTATAGTTATGTGGGTGAAAAAACTACAGCCGGCACTCAATGAGCGTCGGCTGTAGTGGTTCTTATCATTGCCTGATGTTCAATGTAAAGACGCGGTAAAAAAATGGGTGTTTTTAGATGTCGTCGTCTTTATGTTCTTTGCGGCGTGACTCCTTTTTCCCTTCGGAACTGCTGGTGTCCTTTTCCTCTTTGATGTCGATTTCTTCGCCTTTAAGGTCGAATACGCGATATTCGAGGTAGGCGAGAGATTGGTTAGGCACGATTTTAAATCCGAAGCCATATTCCATACGCCAGCGTGTGTATAGGGAAATAAGTCCACGCTTAATGTAGGCATTCACAAACGGATGCACATACATTTTGAATTTTTTGACTTTTAAGTTGTTGACCAAGAAGTCAAGTTTGTCCTTAATCACATCGGTGAATAGCAGAGGTGATTGCACCTCGCCCTTGCCGTGGCAAGAAGGGCAGGTTTCGCTAGTGACGATATCGAGAGCCGGGCGCACACGTTGACGCGTGATTTGCATCAACCCGAATTTGCTCAGTGGAAGGATGTTGTGGCGCGCACGGTCGCCAGCCATAGCCACCTTCATGTGGTCGTAGAGCGCCTGGCGATGCTCAGATTGTGCCATATCGATAAAGTCGATAACGATGATGCCTCCCATATCGCGCAGCCTGAGTTGTCGGGCTATTTCGTCGGCAGCCCGCAGGTTGACGTCTAAGGCGTTGCTCTCTTGGGAGTCGGAATTTTTCGACCTATTGCCCGAGTTTACGTCGATGACGTGTAGGGCTTCGGTGCTCTCAATGATAAGATAGGCACCCGACTTAAACGATACTGTTTTGCCAAACGAAGTCTTGATCTGCTTAGTGATGTTGAAGTGATCGAAGATAGGGATGTCGTTGGCATAAAGCTTTACAATATCGCTGCGGTTGTTGGCTATCAGACTCACATAATTGAAAATCTGGTCGTAAACGCCAGCATCGTTCACATAGATGTTCTCAAAAGAAGGACTGAAAATGTCGCGAATCACGCTCACTGCACGGCTTTCTTCCTCGTAGATTAGAGAAGGTGCTTCGAGTGTTTGCGCCTTTGCAAGGGCTTCTTCCCAGCATTTTTCCAAAGTCTTCAGTTCGTTGTTGAGCTCTGCCACCTTTTTGCCTTCGGCAGAAGTTCTCACGATTACGCCAAAATTCTTAGGCTTGATGCTCTCGATGATTTGGCGAAGGCGGTATTTTTCCTCCGACGATTTGATTTTCTGCGATACTGAAATCTTGTTGTTGAAAGGAATCAGCACGAGGAAGCGTCCGGTGAAAGAAATCTCTGTTGTCAGACGCGGACCCTTAGAAGAAATTGGTTCTTTTGCGACTTGCACGATTAGTTTCTTTCCGAGGGAGAGTACATCGGTGATTGTGCCGTGCTTGTCAATGTCGGGGAGTGTGCTCGCTTTGGAGATGTTTGGCACTTGGCGGGTGTCGCTGAGTGCTTTGTCCAAAAATTGAGAATAAGTGTTGAATTGTGAGCCTAAATCAAGGTAATGAAGAAAAGCGTCCTTCTCATAGCCTACATTCACAAATGCGGCATTAAGCCCGGGCATCAGTTTCTTTACCTTGGCAATGTAGAGGTTACCCACAGCAAACGACACGTTTCGTGTCTCTTGTTGCAATACCACCAGGCGCCCGTCTTCAAGAAGGGCTGTGGATATGTGGGTCGGGGTTACATCAACTACTAATTCGCTTTTCATTGCTGATAGTTAATCTATTAACATAAAATGTGAATGTCACGTTGTGATTGGGCTATTGCCCAATCGGTCACTCTCGCAACGGTGACACTCGATTCATTTGCTGATATAGAAAGTTCTCATCATAAGTCTTTCGCTCAAGTCACATGCTTTGCGCTTAAAATCCTAAATCTGCCGCATAAAACGGTGTTTTTTTATAAAGCACAAAGAACAAACGAGAGTTAGAGAATTCATATAAGATATTATGTGTTCCTATCATCTTGTTTGTTCTTTATATGACTTAATCAGAAAGTAAGAAATAATTATTTCTTCTTATGACGATTCTTTCTAAGTCTCTTTTTGCGCTTGTGCGTAGCCATCTTGTGGCCTTTTCTTTTCTTTCCGCTTGGCATAGTTGTACTTAGTTAAAGGGTTAATAATAATATTCTTTAAAAACTTATACTATTGTTGCTCGTTTTACCGAACACTTTCAAGTAAATTACTTCTTTACTTGTTCCATGAACACCTTAGCTGGCTTGAATGCAGGAATCTTGTGCTCAGGAATGATGATAGTGGTGTTCTTAGAGATGTTGCGAGCTGTCTTTTGCGAACGAGTCTTAGTGATGAAGCTACCGAAGCCTCTAAGATATACGTTTTCTTCGTTTGCAAGAGAGTCCTTAACGATCTCCATGAACTTTTCTACTGTTTCAAGGACAGAAGCTTTGTCAATACCAGTAGACTTTGAAATTTCGTTTACGATGTCTGCTTTAGTCATTGTTTTCTATTTATTTTATTATAATTTGTATACGTTTAGTGCAAAAATATAACGGATGATTATTTCCACAAAAAATAACATCCATTATAACAATCGAAAAACGCTGAAAAAGGGCATTTCGATTTTAGCAGTGCAAATATCGCAATAATTTTTGACTTTGCACTAATAATCAGGCATTTTTTATTTGAAAAACATAAAATAGTTGCGTCTTAATGGCTTTTTGCATAAGATTTTTAAAAGATGTGGTGATTGTGCAAAGAGGTTGGGAGCGTTTTTGTGTAGTACGGGGGAATTTCTCCGAAACGGGGCGTTAATACAAATTATAGTAGTAACTTTGCATGCGTAAAAGTAGAAATTGATAATAGCAAAAGAACGATAATTTGAAATGAAGAATAAGTTTACGATGCCATTTGTGGTAATGGCAATGATGTTCACCGTGTTTTTGATACTTGCTAACTTGATGGAAGTGAAAGTGGTGAAGATTGGTTTCCTCACGGCTACGGCTGGACTTACGGTTTTCCCGGTTTCATATATACTTAATGACTGCATCGTGGAGATATATGGTTTTGCCAAGGCGCGATTTGTGATATGGATGGGATTCTTCCTTAATTTAATATTTGTGGTGTTTCTGCAGGTGTGCGTGGCTCTGCCTGGCGAACCCACTTGGACCGGTCAGGAAGCCGTGGCGCAAGTGTTTGGCAACACTCCTCGCATATTGCTGGGTAGTTTCTTGGCGTTTGTGGTGGGCTCGATGGTGAATGCCTATGTGATGAGCAAGATGCGTCACCGCGATGGCGACAAGCGATTCTCGTTTCGCGCCATATTGTCGACGGTGTTTGGCGAATCGGCCGACTCGTTGATATTTTTCCCTATAGCGTTTGTTGGCATATTGCCGCTTAGCACTATCGTTACGCTGGTGTGGACACAGGTGGTGCTGAAGACGATGTATGAGATTATCGTGCTTCCAGTCACCATTCGTGTGGTGAAGCGCCTGAGAAAGATTGAGGGTGTGAGCGAAGTGGAAGAAGACATTGATTATAAATGGTGGAAAGTGTTTAAGATATGATTGATAAGAGAGAGATAAAGACAGTGTTTGTTGATATCGACGACACTGTGTGGTGGTTCACCGAAAACAGCAAGGTGTCGCTGCGCCATGTGTATGATGCTTTTGATCTGCAGCATTGCGAGCCGAGTTATGAGGCATTTCGCGACATTTATTTGGAGAAGAACCATGAATTGTGGCTGCTCTATCACCATGGCAAGATTAACAAGGATTATCTGATAACCGAGCGCTTCAGATACACACTGGAAAAGATTGGTATCACTGGTGATTTGCAGCAGTTGGCTGAAAAAATCGACAATGAGTATCTTGATTTCTTGGGACGGCAGAAGCTGGTGGTGCCTGGCGCGAAGGAGATGCTTGAATATCTGGGCAAACACTATGCGGTGCATGCCTTGAGCAACGGGTTTAAGGGTACGCAGGAACGCAAACTCGCTTCGGGGGGTGTAGACCACCTTATTGATAAGGTGATAATCTCAGATAATTGCGGCTACACCAAGCCTATGCGCGGAATCTTTGACTATGCTTTGCGTGAATGCGGCTGTAGCGTTGATGAAGTGGTGATGATTGGCGACAATGCTGATGCCGACATTCGTGGTGCTCACGATGCCGGTTGGAAAACCATCTATTTCAACATCCACGGCACAGCACCAAGCGATGTGGCAGATGCTGAGATAAACTCTCTTGATGAGGTGAAGAATCTGTTGTGATAGATAGGGGTGGTGTGTCAGTCTTCGAACGACACTCCGCCCACGTCGCTGAGGCGGGTTCTCAGCGCAGGTGCTTTGTCGGCGTCGAGTTCTACGGTCATTGAGCAAGAGTTGTCGAAAATCTGCGACACTATGCGTAGGTCTTCGCTCTTGATGATTTTCATGATGTCGTTCATGCTGAGGTAGGGAAACGAGAATGTCACCGATGCTTGTTCGTGACATTCCAGTATCTCGCCGGCGCGAATGGCTTCGGCAGCGGCTTCACGGTAGGCTACAATCAGGCCCGAAGTGCCGAGTTTGATGCCTCCGAAATAGCGAATCACCACAATCACAATGTTGGTTAGCTCAAAAGAGTTGATTTGACCAAGAATCGGTTTGCCGGCGGTGCCAGAAGGCTCGCCGTTGTCGTTTGAGAGGTATTCGCTTCGGTCGGTGCCAATCATATAAGCCCAACACACATGGCGTGCGTCGTGATAGAGGTTTTGATATTTTTTGATTACGGCTTTGGCTTCTTCGGCAGTTTGTACGGGTTCGGCAAAGGAGATGAATTTGCTCATCTTCTCTTTGTATAGTCCTTGTGAGATGCCCTTGATAGTCTTGAAGAAGTCGCTCATGAGTGTGTCGGTGTGATTGTTTTCTAAATTTTGGTGCAAAGTTAATCTTGAAAAAACTAATGTGCAAGTTGAAGCGGGGTTAATAGGTGCTTGTGCAAAAAATCGGGCGAAAAATGGCGGCCGTACCGAGAATTGTTTTTAATTTTGTATCCACTAAAAGAAAAAATAACACGAATAATTTAAAAATAGGTAAAAGTAAATAGTTATGGCACAATGGTTTGAATGCAAAGTAAAATACGATAAGAATACAGGTGATGCAACAGTGAAGTCGGTGAGCGAATCATATTTGGTTGACGCACTGTCGTTTACTGAGGCAGAAGCACGTATTATTGAGGAGATGCAAGTGTATATCTCTGGCGAATTTAAGGTTGATTCGGTGAAGCGCGTGCGCATGAGCGAAATCTTTTTTGATGAAGACGGCGATAAGTGGTATAAAGCTAAGGTGAACTTCATCACCATAGACGAACGTAAGGGTGTGGAGAAGCGTACAAGCTGCTATATGTATGTGCAGGCTTCGGAATTTGCAAAGGCATTGCAAAACCTTATGGAAGGCATGAAGGGTACAATGAGCGATTTCGAAATTGCGTCGATCACCGAGACTATGATTCTCGACGTGTTTAAGGAAGACCTTAGCGGAGCAAAGGCTGAATAAACTAAAAAATAAAGATATGTCGATTGCAGATGAAGTGAGAAGGATTGCTTCAGAATTGCCATCGGGAGTGAAATTGGTGGCAGTGTCGAAGTTTCATCCTGTAGAAAAATTGATGCAGGCCTATGATGCAGGCCAGCGACTTTTCGGCGAGAGCCGAGTGCAAGAATTGGCGCAGAAGGTGGGTGCTATGCCGAGCGATGTGCAGTGGCACTTTATAGGACATTTGCAAACCAATAAGGTGCGCCAGCTCGTGCCGCATGTGCATCTGATACACAGTGTTGACTCACTTAAGTTGCTTCAGTGCATCAACAAGGAGGCTGCCCGCATTGATAGGGTGGTGGATGTGCTGCTTCAGGTGCATGTGGCGCAAGAGGTTGAGAAATTTGGCTTCGCCATAGACGAGCTTGAGGCTCTTGCAAACGAAGGCCAATTGGCTGCGATGCCTAATGTGCGAGTGGTGGGATTGATGGCAATGGCCACCAATACCGACGACGAGGCAGAAATCCGTAAGGAATTCGCCGAGGCGCATCGTGCGTTTGAGTATCTCAAGCAAGGCTGCTACCGCAACAATGCGGAGTTTTGCGAACTCAGCATGGGCATGAGCGACGACTATCATTTGGCGATAGCCGAAGGCTCTACGATGGTGAGAATAGGCACTACCATATTTGGAATAAGGGAGTATTGAACCCAAATTGGTCATTAGGTCGTATATGTGAAAAAAACTACTGCTTGGAGTCTTTCGGCTTTTATAAGGCATCTTTTGCTTGTTTTTAACTCGCAATAGCTTGCTATTACTCATTAAAAATCAATCAAAATCTGCACTTCTAAAATTCCGAAATCCTGCCAAACCCTAATGCCCGAATTGGGTTGAAAAAGGACAATTTTTCGCTCCCTTTTTCTCTTTTGTGTGTAGTTTATAGCCAAATTCAAAAAAAAAGACTAACTTTACAAGTGAAATGTGTAGGCGTATAACCTTATCACTAAATGCTTTGTGTATATTGTAACGCTAAACCTAAAAAATAATTAACTAAATATCAATAATATAACAAAATTTAAGATGAGTAACAAAACAAAACAATGGGGCGCAATCTTAGTGATGATTGCTCTTTTTGCAATGATCGCTTTTGTGACCAACTTGTGTTCGCCGATGGCTGTTATCGTTAAGAACCAATTCGGTGCAAGTAACTTCCTTTCCCAAATAGGCAACTATGGCAACTTTATGGCTTACCTTGTAATGGGTGTTCCTTCAGGTATCCTTATCAAGAAGATGGGTTATAAGAAGACTGCTCTTTTGGCTTTGATTGTAGGTATCGTGGGCATCCTCGTGCAATGGCTTAGCGGCTCTATGGGCTTTGCCGTTTATTTGATTGGTGCATTCATTTCAGGCTTCTGCATGTGTATGCTTAATACTGTAGTTAACCCTATGCTTAACCTTCTCGGTGGTGGCGGTAACGAAGGCAACCAATTGATTCAAATCGGTGGTGTGTTTAACTCTACAGCTGCTGTGGCAGTGTACATTATCATGGGTGCATTGATTGGCGATGCCGCAAAGGCAAAAATCTCTGACGCTACTCCAGCGTTGATGATTGCGCTTGCTATCTTCGTTGTGGCATTCATTGTAATCCTCTTCACTAAGATTGAAGAACCACAAAAGATTGAAAAGGAAGAAGAAAAGGTTGCTGAAAAACCAAAATACTCAGCATTCTCATTCCGTCACTTCAAGCTTGGTATCATTGCTATCGCATTCTACGGTGCAGTGGAAGTGGGCCCTCCAACATACATCCTTCAATATTTGACTTCGGCAACCGATGCTGCTACTCCAGGCCTTGCAATGGACGCTGGTTATTGCGGCACTCTTGGTGCTATCTATTTCTTGCTTATGCTCATTGGCCGTTTCGTAGGTGGTGTAGTAGGTGGAAAAGTTTCTTCAAAGGGCATGATTTCGTTTGTAAGCACTACAGCCGTAATCCTTTTGGCTTTGGGTATCGTGTTGCCTACAGATATCACTGTTAGCATTCCTGGTATCGACTATGCAAATCTTGTGTTGGTATGGGGTAGCATTCCAGTTGGCATCTTGATGTTCTTACTCGTAGGTCTTTGCGCTTCAGTGATGTGGGGCGGTATCTTCAACCTCGCTACAGAAGGCCTTGGCAAGTACACCGCAGTTGCTTCGGGTGTGTTTATGACAATGGTGTTTGGTTTCGCAGTGATGGTGGGTATTCAAGGTCTTGTGGCTGACATTACTGGCAGCTATCTTGCGAGCTTCTTCGTGCCATTGGCATGCGCTGCTTACATCTTGTTCTTCGCTCTCGTTGGCTCGAAGAACGTCAACACCGACATCCCTGTGGAATAATCATACAAAGCATATTTTGCGGAGATTTCCGCGGTAAATCATAGCATCGGCATCTGGAAATTTATTTGTTTCCGGGTGCCGATGTCCTTTTTTGTGGTTTTGACCTATTTTGCGTGAATATAGATGATAAATTTTTAGTCGGATAGAACAAGTTATATGAATATAAGTGTTATATTTGTAGTAGATTTGATATGGTGCGTAGAAATATATTCAAACAAATAAATATGGCAATAAATGTATATGAAAGAGCAGCAAATAACATAAGAATACTTGCTGCATCTATGGTAGAAAAAGCAAAGTCGGGACACCCGGGTGGTTCTATGGGCGGTGCTGATTTCGTAAATGTGCTTTATTCTAAGTTTTTGGTAACAGACCCAAACGACCCAATGTGGTTTTCTCGTGACAGATTCTTCCTTGATCCAGGTCACCAGTCACCAATGTTGTATGGCGTTTTGGCGCTGACAGGTAAATATTCGATAGAAGATTTGCAACAATTCCGTCAATGGGGTAGCGTCACTCCTGGTCACCCAGAAGTTGACCCAATGCATGGCGTGGAAAACACGTCTGGTCCGTTGGGCCAAGGTCATGTGATGGCAGTGGGCGCAGCTATTGCTGAGCGCTTCTTCGTGGCTCGTTTCGGCGAGGTGTGGGCACATAAGACCTATGCATTTATTTCCGACGGTGGTGTGCAAGAAGAAATCTCGCAAGGTGCTGGCCGTATCGCCGGTTATCTTGGCTTGAACAACTTAATCATGTTCTACGACAGCAACTCAGTGCAATTGTCAACCGACTGCGACGCTGTTTCTGCTGAAGACACTGCTGCAAAATATCGCGCATGGAACTGGAACGTGATTGAGATTGACGGCACTGACGCAAACGCGTTGATCGGTGCTCTTGAAACTGCTAATGCTGAGCAAAAACGTCCAACCCTGATTATCGGTGAGACAATTATGGGTAAGGGTTGCGTGACTGCCGACGGCGAAAACTTTGAAGGTAAGTGCAGCACACACGGACAACCATTGAGCTCATCTGGTGCTTCCTATGAAAAGACAGTGGAAAATCTTGGCGGCGATGCTGCAAATCCATGGGCGATTTTCCCAGAAGTGGCCGACCTCTATGCTAAGCGTGCCGAAGAACTCAAGCGCATCGTGGCTGAGCGTAAGGCTGCACAAGAGGCTTGGGCTGCTGAAAATCCAGATGCTGCTAAGACTTTGAATGATTATATAGCTGGTAAGGTGGCAGATATCGACTATTCTGCTATTACTCACAAGCCAAATGTTGCCACTCGCACTGCGTCGGCTGATGTGCTGAAGGTGCTTGGCGAAAAGGTTGGCAATATGGTGGTATCGTCGGCCGACTTGGCTAATAGTGATAAGACTGAAGCATTCTTGAAGGTGGTTGGCGCATTTGCTCCACGCGATTTCCGCGGCGCATTCTTGCATGCAGGTGTGTCGGAATTGACAATGACAGCCATCATGAACGGTATGGTGCTTCATGGTGGTATGATTTGCGCTTGCGCTACATTCTTCGTGTTTAGCGATTACATGAAGCCGGCAGTGCGTATGTCGGCATTGATGCAATTGCCAGTGAAATTCGTTTGGTCGCACGACGCATTCCGCGTGGGCGAAGACGGACCTACTCACGAACCAGTTGAGCAAGAGGCTCAAATCCGTTTGCTCGAAGAATTGAAGAACCACGCAGGTCGCAACAGCGTGCTTGTGCTTCGTCCTGCCGATGCTGCTGAGGCCACAGTGGCTTGGAAGATGGCTATGGAGAATACTCTCACTCCAACAGCGTTGATTCTTTCACGTCAAAATGTAGTTGACCTTCCTGCAATGAATGGCAACCGTTATGAGGAAGCATTGCAAGCCCAAAAGGGTGCTTATGTGGTGCTTAAGGCTGAGAATCCTGATGTGGTGCTCGTGGGTAACGGCTCGGAAGTTGCTACACTTGTGGCTGCCAACGAATTGCTCCAAGCTAAGGGCTTGAAGGCACAAATCGTTTCTGTGCCATCAATCGGCTTGTTCTTCAACCAAAGTGAAGAATATCGCAAGGAGGTTATCCCAGAAGGCGTGAAGGTATTTGGTCTCACTGCAGGTTTGCCTTCTACTCTCTATCGTGTGGTAGGAGCAAACGGCATTGTGTATGGCTTAGACCACTTCGGCGCATCGGCTCCATATAAGGTGCTTGATGAAAAGTTTGGTTTCACAGCCGACAATATTGCCAAGGAAATAGAGCTATTTCTTAAAAAATGTAACTAATTAAAATTGTGCGAATGAAAATAATTTAAGAAAAATCGCAAAAAATATATTAACTATTAGTGCGTTATTCGAAATTATTTGTAAATTTGCACAAAATGTTTTTGAAATAAAAGGTAAATTTAACATAAATATTTTAATTCAAAATCTATGAAAAAGATTGCTTTGATTGCTGCATTATGCGCAATGGCGGTTTCTTCTGTGAACGCACAAGAAGTTACCTATGTAGAAGATCCTGCACAAGGTTATCTTCTTAACAATTTTAAGGACAACTGGTTTATCCAACTTGAAGGTGGTGCTGGTGTTCTGATGAGTCCAAACGACAAGAGTGTTGATAAATTTGGCGATCGCATTGGTTATTCATTCCAATTGTCAGTCGGCAAATGGTTCTCTCCAGTAGTAGGTGTCAGAGGTGGTGTTGATTTGTATCTCGTAAAAGGTGCTGCTAAGGGTTTAAGCAATGACCTTGGTATCCGTCCAGATCTGAATTATGCTGACGGTAGCGATATGCTTTCTCAAAAGGCTGTGCAAGTTGGTCCTACTTTTGACGTAATGCTCAACCTTACTAACTGGTGGTGTGGCTACAAACCAAACCGTGTTTACAATGGTATCCTTTATTTGGGTGCTGGCGTAAACTTCGTTACTGCTAAGGATCCAAGAGAAGATAAGTGGTCATTTGATTATGCTGACTCTCACAACTTGAGCATGCGTCTCGGTTTGTTGAACAAGTTTGCCGTTTCAAAGCGCGTTGACATTCTTCTTGACTTGCGTTGCGACTTGGTTCAAGAACACTTCGATACTGAAAAGACTCGTAACTTGTATGCTGCTGCATTGGTAGGTCTTGGTTACAACTTCGGTAAGACTGAATGGAAGGCTCCTGTCACAGCTGTATGCCCAACTTGGAAGTACACCGATGCTGAAGGTGATGCATTGGCTGCACGCTTGCAAGCTGCTGAAGCTAAGATTGCTGACCTCGAAAAGCAACTTCGCGACTGCTTGAACCGCAAGCCAGAAGTAGTTGAGAAGGACGATGCTCCTTTGGCTACTATCTACTATCCAATCGGCAAGTCTAAGATCACTGGTGTTAACACCAAGATTGTAAACGCTGTTGCTAACCTTATGAAGGAATCAGACAAGAACTACGTTCTTACTGGTTGGGCTGACAACTACACTGGTAGCGATAAGATCAATGCTAAGCTCCGCAAGGACCGTGTGAACGGCGTTAAGAAGGCTCTCGTTAAGAAGGGTGTAAAGGCTGATCGCCTCGATGCTCAAATTAACGATGGTAACCTTACTAAGTTTGGCGCTAAGAGTGCATCGCTTGACCGTGCTGTAACTATCAACGAAGCTAAGTAAGATAAGATATAAAGAATAAGGGTTCAGTGTTGGGTGGATGCTTGTAAAAGTGTTTCCTGCACTGAACTTTTTCTTTTTCTTATAAAAATACTACGAAAAATAACTGATAAAGAATAGAAATATGAAAAAGTTTACTTTACTTTTTGCCATGATTCTTGCCACTGCAGGGTTTGCAGCTAATGCGCAAGAGGTGACTTATGTAGAGGATCCTTCACAAGGCTTGCTCATCAATAAGGCGCCAAACAACTGGTTCTTGAACATAGAAGCCGGTGCTAATGTATTTATGAGTCCTAATGACACACACGTTGACAAATTCACTAATCGTATCGGCGGTTCGTTTGATCTGAAGTTAGGTAAGTGGTTCTCTCCAGTATTTGGTGTGAGAGCTGGTGCTTCGGCATTCCTTGCAAAGGGCGCTGCTGACGGCTTTATGCATGATCGTGGTGATATGGGTCTTCGTCCAGATCTCAACATCACAGAGGACGGCTATTTTGCTCAGAAGGTATGGTATGTTGGTCCTCAAATCGACGCTTTGCTCAACCTTACTAACTGGTGGTTGGGTTATAAGCCAGAACGCGTTTATAACGGTATCTTCTACTTGGGTACTGGTGTTTATTTCCCATTTGCAAAGGCTGGTGCTGCAAATAATATGTATGTTGACCGTGAAGTTGCAGACCTTAGCAACGATGCTAAGTGGAAATATGCTCGTTCAAGAAGCTTGAATGTTCACCTTGGTATATTGAATAAGTTTGCCGTTTCAAAGCGTGTTGACATCCTTTTGGACGTTCGCTTCGACTATATCCAAGCAAACTTCGACGATATCGTGGATACTCGTAACTGTAACTTGAATGTATTGCTCGGTCTTGGCTATAACTTCGGCAAGACTACATGGAACGGCCCTACAACTGCTGTATGCCCAACATGGAAGTACACCGATGCTGAAGGTGATGCTTTGGCTACTCGCTTGCAAGCTGCAGAGGCTAAAATCGCTGACCTTGAAAAGCAACTTCGCGACTGCTTGAACCGTAAGCCAGAAGTGGTAGAAAAGGACGACAATGCTCCTTTGGCTACTGTATATTTCCCAATTGGAAAGACTGCTATCACTGGTGTTCAAGGCAAGGTTGTGAATGCTGTTGCTGAGGTGATGAAGGAATCTGATAAGGAATACTTGCTCACTGGTTGGGCTGACAACTACACTGGTAACGATAAGATTAACACTCGCCTCCGCAAGGGCCGTGTTGCTAACGTTAAGAGTGCTCTTGTTAAGAAGGGTGTTAAGGCAGATCGTCTTGAAACAACTATCAATGATGGCAACCTTACTAACTTCGGTGCTAAGTGCGCATCACTCGACCGTGCTGTGACAGTTCACGAAAAGAAGTAAGACATCAGCGGGGAATTTCCCGGGTAAATAATAAAATTGACGCATCGGAGCATCCTGCTTCGGTGCGTTGATTGTTTTTTGTGGTGACGGTATCAATTTGCGTTGTAAGAGCAAATCATCGTGCAAGTAAGCTGGAAAAGATTGAGGGACTACAACAACTGATGTTGCAGCCCCTCTCTAGTGAAGTGTTTCGTAAACTAATTAGGGACATTCAGTAAATGTCCCCAAAAATAAGATGGCATATGAAGTGATT
>CAJLWM010000015.1 GCA_905210415.1 uncultured Prevotellaceae bacterium | reverse complement strand
TTTCGGTTTTTATAAGGCATCTTTTGCTTGTTTTTAATTCGCAATAGCTGGCTATTACTCTTTAAAAATCAATCAAAAACAACGCTTCTAAAATCCCAAAATACATTCAATCCCTAATGAGCGGATTGTGTTAAATACATATTTCACTACAAAAAAGGTGATTTAGAACACTATACTACAATCATTCTTTTATAACTTTGCATCGAAAAATCCAGCAATACACTATTATGCATAAAAGAATTCTTCTCGCGATACTGATCATACTATCGGCAATGCCTCAAGCTAAGTCGCAAATCTACTACGACTCAAACCATCATCAGTTTAATGCCGACAGCATACGCAAACAATTCGACAACGGCCCTTATTTCACTCTATATAAGGACAACTACTTCATTGCTGGTGTGCCAGTTGGACACAAAATCACAAGCGAGAATTCCGACGTGAAATTTCAGGTAAGCATCGCGCAGCGACTCACAAAAAGCACGCTGCCATTTCACACCTACCTGTTTATCGCCTACTCACAAAAGACTTTTTGGAACGTGTTTCAAGAGTCGTTGCCTATGCGCGACCTCAACTTCAACCCTGGCATAGGCTTATCTAAACTACTGATTGTCAAAAACAAACTCATCGGCAAACTCACCCTTATGATTGAGCACGAGTCAAATGGCCGCGACGGCGAAGACTCGCGCAGCTGGAACAGAATATCATTTGGCGGCAACGTCTACCTCATGCCAAACTTTATGGTACACGCCAAGGGCTGGATACCTATCGTAGACGGCGAGAACAACCGCGATCTGCTCGACTATGCCGGACTCTATCAAAGCGGTCTGCAACTAACCTCAAACAACAAGCGATGGGGCTTTGCCGTGACCACTATAAAGCGCAAGGGCTGGAACTTCAATCACAACGTGATATTGGAAGTGAACTACCGCATATTCAAGAACGAAAACCAATACTTCTTTCTGCAATACTACAACGGCTATGCCGAAGGCCTGCTCGACTACAACAAATACCACACCCGCCTACGCGCCGGTCTGGTGATTAAGCCCGCCTTCTTCAGCGAATTCTAATCAACAAAAAAGACTACTCTTCGCCCTTCTCGATGAGCGAATTGTAATAAGTGGCATAGATGCGACACGCACTCTCCACCATTTTCGGGCACGGACGCGTGCGATAATACTCGGCATTGCGCTCTGCCGGTTTAGGTGGCTGTATGGTGCCCGCGCGAAGCCCCAACAGCTCAGAGCACAACATCGAGCCATTCATCTTCTGAAACTCCTTACCCAGTTGCTGCACAGTGGCATAGTTGGCCGAACGAGCCTCCAGATCCTTAGCCACAGGCGAGCCGTTCTCCAATCCTGCCAACATAAACATGCCGCTACATGCGCCGCACGTCATGCGCAATCGGCCCATACCGCCGCCAAACGACGACGCCAGTCTCAAGAAACGGCCGTCGAGGTCATACACATCGGCGAAAGCCTCAACCACAGCCTGAGAGCAATTATAACCCTTCATGAAATTCTCCACACCGCGAGCAGCACGAGCCTCCACATCGAGAGGCATCCTATTTTTCTTATCCATATTGCAAGTTTCCGATTATCGTTTCTGCAAAAGTAACACTTCTTTCACATAGCCGCACACCCATTCACGCTATTTTTCACATTACACTTTCTCTTACCATTAGGCATTATCAGCCGAAACAACGGCTTTTTTCACTCTTGTTTCTGATAAAAGCATAAAATCTGCTTACAATTTATCACAAAGTAAAAATTTCACATTTTCATCGCTCGTTTTACTCTAAATCGCTTTTCTATGATATAATATATAAAATTGATAATTAACATGTTAATACATTACAATTATTTTTCAATTCAATTATAATTGTTAATTTTTATATTAATATTAGTTATAATAGATTTAATTTTGAGTTACAATAGTGTTACAGTTTACAGAAAAATCAAAAAAAATTGAAGATTTAATAAAATTTATTTGGCAATGAATTTTAGTTCTGTCTATATTTGCAGTCGCATACCGTTGGGGATGTGTTTATATGACCTAATTATATTTTTATTTTTTTGACCTAATTTATTTATGAGACTTACTACTTTATCAACTATTGTTGCTATTGCTATAGCATCTATATCTGTGTCAGCATATGCTGAGCAGATTGACACAAGCGCAGCTATGCGCACGGCACAACGATACGTGTCGAAAAACAATATCACAAAATCATTTTCACGCAAATCAGACAAGCTCACTTTGGCGTATACTGCTCAAAGCATCTACGACGAAGACTTAAATTGCTACTACGTATTCAACCGCAGCAACGGCGGTTTTGTGATCACTGCGGCCGACGACTGTGCACAACAGATACTTGGCACCTGCGACGAAGGCACATTCAACTATCAAGATATACCTGAGAACATGCGTTGGTGGCTCGACACCTACACTGCACAAATCTCAGAAGCAATGCAAAACAACGCTGCTTCTGTCAACGAATCGGATGTCCAAAGAGCAGCAAAAGGCCGTCAAACCGTAGAGGCACTCCTCACCACCAAGTGGGACCAAGGAACATACTACAACGCCGAATGCCCAGTGATTGACGGTAAACCAACCTACACAGGTTGTGTAGCCACCGCTCTCGGACAAGTGATGAAGTATCACAACTGGCCAGAGACGGGCAAAGGCACAGTTTCGTATATCAACGACAACTATTCAAAGACCGACACAGTGCCTTTGACCGTGAACTTCGAAGACGGCAACTACGACTGGGCCAACATGCCTGACCAACTCGACAAAACAGCACACCAGAACAGGTGAAAGCCGTGTCACACCTCCTCTACCACGCAGGTGTGGCTGTATACACCACCTACGGCACTGGCGGCAGCAACGCATATATGTCAAACATCGTTCGCCTTTATGAGCACTTAGGCTACGCAAAGTGTGCTTCTTATCGCGAACGCAACTACTTCACCGATGCCGAGTGGGAAAACATAATCTACAATGAGATTTCCAACCACCGCCCAGTGTGCTACTCCGGCGGCGGAATGCTAAATCGCCACGCATTTGTATGCGACGGTTACAAAGCCGACGACAACACCTTCCACTTCAACTGGGGTTGGGGCGGCAATGGCAACGGCTACTTCAAGATGAGCGCACTCGCTCCATTCGGCGATTCAAAGACACAATATGTCTACAACCAAAACCAAGGTGCCGTTATAGGTATAGATAAACCTAACGCTACCAACGACCACTATGATACTCCAATCATAGCATACGGCAACCTGACAATGTATTATAAGACTGGTATATTCCGCCTCGCTTTGGAAAAAGTGCCTAACAGCGAAACAAAAAACCTATTTACTGGTATCTTAGACTACAACTGCACCTCAACCAGTTTAGTGAAAAATATCTCAGAATACACCAACGTGGAGATTACCGACAGCGTGCGCGTAAAATTGGTGAACGTAGACACTCGCGAAGTGACCTACATCAAATCAAATACTCCTTTCGGACTCAACAACCTGCACAATAACTGGAAATTTGGCTCTGGATGGGACGATTGGAAGAACTACATCAAGATAGGATGCTCTTACGAAGCAAGCCCTGAGTTTAAAAACTTCGGCAGCGACGTTTGGCAACCAGTGATCCACTCAGAACAATTTATCAACAAAGTGATATTGCACCGCGCAGCCGACGGCACTCTCACTTGCGAACAGGTGAAATCGCCAGCCAACCTCAACATCGACAAGGTGAATGTTGACCAGGCAATCGCTGGTAAAGACCTCGTGGTAGACGTGACACTCAGCAACCTCGGCCAAAGCGACTACGAAGATATGCTCGAACTATCGCTCATCAATGCCAACGGCGAAAAGGCTGTGACATTCAGCGAAAACGCCGACGTGCCAAGCAAAACCACCAAGACTGTCAACATCAACGGCTCGCTTCAAAACATAGAAAGCGGCACTTACGCAATACGCATCAGCAACGCCGAAGGACAAGCAGTGAGCGACACCGACTTCCCTGTAAGCGTGAAGAAGACCGTCTACACCGGCATCGAGGAAATCAACAACCAACAATTGGCTGTAACCGTAGATGGCAACGTGATGAACGTGACAGCTGAAAGCGAAATCAGCAGCGTGAAGGTATACAACACCGCTGGCGCACTCGTTGTTTCAGCAGCATGCGAGGCAAGCAACAACGTAACACTCAGCATAGGTGCTGCCGAAACTGGCATCTACATGGTGAAAGCCGTGAGCGGCAACGACACCATTGTTGAGCAGATTCTTATTAAAAGAGATTAATTCGTAGATCATTTGATAAGGATTAATTAGGTAAAAAGATTAGTATATGTAAATGGATTTATTTTAAGGAATAATCAAAAAAGTATATATAATTATTTATTAGTAAGTCACTTTTTATATGGTCAGATTTCTTAAGATATTTTTGGTAGTAGGAAATCTTGATAAAAAAGAGATTCTACTCACTAACAAAGAAGACAGTTAGTAAATACTTGAGAAAGAAAGATGATAGGCAGGCTGTGTGAACAGGTTGCCTATTTCTTTTTTCCATCACCACTACTGCACTGAAAATAGTTAATATATATTAATTATAGGCGGATTAATAGCTGTAATTCACACATAACCAGCAAAATTTAATATCTTTGATAAAATGTAAACTTAAAAAAATTCAATCTATGAAGAAAATAGTCATACTTTTGCTTTTAATTATCGCTTCGCAACAGCTAAAAGCTCGACAAATCACTGCCGAACAAGCTAAGAGTGACGTGATAAACTTTGTGTGCACCTCAAGCCGACTGAAATCGCTCAATAACGCCAACGTAAGCCTCGCCTACACCGAGAGCAATGGCAGCAGCAATTTCTATTATGTGTTCAATACCGGCAAAACAGGCTTTGTGGTAGCCTCTGCCGACGACTGCACATATCCGATATTGGGCTATAGCAATGGCACATTCGACGCCAACAACATTCCTCCGGCATTGAAGTATATGCTCAACGAATATAAGAAAGAAATGGCGTATGTCTTGGAGCATAATACCGACACCCCTGTCACTATTTCACTCACAACCAATGCAAGCGAGCGCCACGCCATTGCTCCATTGGTAACCACAAAATGGAATCAAAGCGAGCCATACAACAATCTTTGCCCTATGTATGACAATCAAAACCGATGCGTAACGGGTTGCGTAGCCACAGCAATGGCACAAGTGATGAAATATCACAACTGGCCAGATCAAGGCGAAGGCTCCTACTCCTACACAACAAAAATCAACGGTAAAGACGTGAATCTATCGCTCGACTTCAGCAAGACACGCTTCGACTGGACAAACATGATAGACGACTACTCAATGGGCTCAACCAGCGCTCAAAACGATGCCGTGGCCACACTTATGTATAATTGCGGCATAGGATCTAATATGGGCTACGGATTGGAATCAGGTGCATACTACGGATTCACACTCCTCTCATTTGCCAACAATTTCAAATACGACAAATCGATTCGCTATGAGCGACGCACTTACTATAGCATAGAAGAATGGAGCAATATCATTTACAACGAGTTGGATAACAAGCGCCCTGTGATGATTTGCGGCCAAAGCACTGATGGCGGACACGCATTTGTGTGCGACGGTTACGACAAAGATGATTTCTACCACATCAACTGGGGATGGGGTGGCATGGCTGACGGCTACTTCAAACTCACAGCGCTCACCCCTAACTCACAAGGCATAGGCGGCAGCAGCGGTGGATTTAACAGCGGTCAAGAACTCATCTACAACATAAAGAAAGATGAAGGAGGAGAAACTTCTAAATTCTATGGTGTATTGGAAGATTTCACTACAAATACCACATCGGCAAGTTTGCTCGACGACCCTGTGGAATTCTCATTTGGTGGTATATCATACTATTCTCCTTACAAAGGCGATGTGACAGTAACATTTGGCGTATATGCAGAAAACACTGCAACCAAGAAAAAAGTGTTTGTAGGAGGATTGAACACAACATTTTCTCTCACACCTATCTACGACTACATGTTCAGTGACTTTAAAGTAGAATTAAATAAACTATACAAACTTGGCAACGGCACATATCGCCTCACACCTGCACTATACGACGAAACACAAAAAAAATACGTAGAAGGCAAGGTGCCATACGGCGCTATCGACCACTGCATAATGACCATTGATGGAATGAACTTTACTTTCCAAAAGCCAAATGTAGAAACATTCAAATTTGAAGTGGTTAATATAAGTACAGAAAGTCAATTCCACATAGGCAAAAAATTTGTACTAAATGTCACATTATCTAATTCAGGACTTGATTTCTGCGACGATATTTACGCATTGATTCTCAACAGCAATGGCACAAATTTAGTGGCGCAAGGCTATTCTCAGGTTTTCGACCTTCCTAAGGGCAAGTCACAAACACACAACCTATATGGCTCAATAGGTGACGATGTTAAAGAAGGTGATTACAAACTTGTACTTGCACGCAAAATTAACAATCATAGTTTTGGTCCAATCTCCGAACTCTACGACATCAAAATATCTAAAGTTGAAGGAGAAACAGTAATTTCTGTGAACACTCCTGTGGTGAAAAACATCAACAACGTAGATGCTTCAAACATCAGTATTTCTACTATGGTGCAATGTACATCAGGATTTTTCACAGATAATCTGGCATGCGCTCTTTTCGATAAAAACGGTAGTTTTATAAGCTATAAACTCTCAGACATTATTTTCTTGTATCGAGGAGATAAATACGTAGAATGGAATCTATCAATAGACAACCCAGTACTCAATCAACAATATCTCACGGCTATATTTAATTCCACTCTCACCGAGAGACTCACAAACCCAGTGGCATTCACCATCACTTCGGGCATCGACGATGTGCAAGCCAACGAACAATACTACGTATTCCCTAACCCTGCCGACGACGTGATAAACGTGGTGGCACCAAGCGAAATCAAGCGCGTAGAAGTGTTCTCGGCAAGCGGACAGCAAGTGGTGAACCTTCTCACTGCCCAACTCAACAATGTGACTGTAGATGTATCTAATCTTACACCAGGTGTATATGTAGTGAAGACACACACCACCACAGGCACCGAAGTGCAGAGAATCATAAAACGATAATGCAACAATATTTATTCATCCAATATGTATAAGATATTAGTAATATTTCTGCTTATGGCAACTTTGCAAGCATGCAAATCGCAAAAGGTGGTAGACGTGACCAACGAAAACGCCACTCCAGAGGTGATTACGCCTATTGAAGACACTAAAATGGTGATTTCAAACCCTACTGCTAACGCACTGCCTGCAGCCATCGTATATAAGACACGCGCCAACTACAACAATAAGGTGCCTGTGATGCTCAATGCCGACAAGACCGCTATAATGTCGTATCCAGCACCATCCGACGTGCGCCATCTGCCTACACCGCTGCCGCTTGCCGATGGTTATCTGCTCGACCAACGTGGCATTGGCAACACTGTGGCTTTCCTTTCTCTCACATATAAGGATTATGCCGAATTGCCCGCAGTGCCAAGCACCGACCTGCTGATGAATAGCATCATCGACAAAAACCCTCTCTTGGAAATGTATCGCCTGCCTATCAACTTCAACGAGGCAGTTGCCGACACCGCCAAAGTGAACGAGATCATACGCTCGCACTTCAGCGGTTGCACTCCACTGGTGGTGTCTTTGCCTAAATAATGCAGTAATACTAATCTCCATCTAATATCCTCGGTGAGGCTGATGATCACTTGCTTTATGTGCAAGCGATGTCGTCATCTTCACCGAGGATATTTTTTGATTATGTGTGTGAAAAAGCGTTGTTTATGTTCAAAAATACTGCAATTTTGTCAGTATATCTGTTTTTTTAGTAACTTTGCATATTGTGACTAAGTATGCTCAGTCGCGACACAAAAAGATTAGATTATTTATCACATACACAACATAAAACATGGAAGAAACTCCTATAAAGCGATCAGTGCTTGATTACAACGATATACGCAAGATGGTGCCTTTCCTCGACGGTAAGGAAAAACTGGTTAACGGTCTTTTGAAACTGCTCTCAGTGGACAAGGTGAACTGGATACACGACCACAACTGCGACACCCCAGGTGTTCCATTTGTGGAAGGCTTGCTCAAAGACCTCAACATCACACTCCGCATCGACAATGAGGAGCGTCTCGACCATCTGCCTTCAGGCAGCTTCATCACCGTGTCGAATCACCCACTCGGCGCACTCGACGGCATCTCACTCATCAAGATTGTGGGCCAACGCCGCCCTAAATTCAAGGTGATGGTGAATATGGTGCTCAACTATATCTCTGCCATGCGCCCAAACTTCATCGCTGTTGACGCACTCGCCTCGTCTGACCCTAAGAAGAAAGCAGTGTCGATGCAAGGCATCAAGGCAGCCATGATGCAAGTGAAAAGCGGCGAACCAATGGGCTTCTTCCCTGCCGGTGCAGTGTCGAAACTCAATATCCACGGCAATATCGACGACCGCAAATGGCAACCTACAATCATTCGCCTCATCAAGCAGATGAAGGTGCCTGTAGTGCCTATCTACTTCCATACCCGCAACAGCTGGTGGTTTAACTTCCTCGGCGTGGTGAGCTGGCAATTGCGCACCCTTCGCCTACCTGCCGAAGTATTCCGCAAGAAAAACTCTGAGATACACATCTCAGTGGGCGAACCAATCCCTTACGAGGAAATCGCCAAGTTTGACGACTTAGACCAACTCGGAGAATTTTTGAAGGCAAAGACCTACGCTATGCGCGCATTGAAGTAATGCGCAACGCTTTTTTTCACTCTTAGCAAACATCAAAAAAAATTATGGCACAAAACGAAAACAAAGATATATTGGCAGCAAAGCAGCAATTCTCAATTGTTGGCAATTCATCGGCACTAAACAATGCCATCGAAAGGGCATTGAAAGTTGCACCGTTCGACCTTTCTGTGCTTATCATAGGCGAGAGCGGTTCGGGTAAGGAATTCTTCCCGCAAATCATACACAAATACAGCAAGCGCAAAAACAAGAAATACACCGTGGTAAACTGCGGTGCCATACCAGAAGGCACCATCGAGAGCGAACTGTTCGGCCACGTGAAAGGCGCTTTCACCGGCGCCGACAAAGACCGCAAAGGCTACTTCGAAGAGACCAACGGCGGAACAATCTTCCTCGACGAGGTGGCTGAAATGCCACTCGCCACACAAGCACGTCTGCTGCGCGTGCTGCAAAACGGCGAATACATCAAAGTGGGATCTGACGTGGTGCAGAAGACCGATGTGCGCATAGTGGCTGCCACCAACAAAAACCTCAAAGACGCCGTGAGAGAAGGCCGCTTCCGCGAGGATTTGTATTATCGCCTGTCCACCATACAGATTGATATACCTGCACTGCGCGAGCGCGCCGACGACATCAAGATGATTGTGCGCGTGTTTGCTCACGACTTTGCCGACAAATACAACACTCCACCTGTGAAATTCAGCGAATCGGCGCTGAATGCACTCACTATGTATTCTTGGCCAGGCAATGTGCGCGAGCTCAAGAGCATCATAGAGCGTATATGCGTGTATGAGGGCGGCAAGGAAATCGACGCCGACATCATCGCTAAATACATTTCACAAGACACAGTGCTAAGCACAAGCATCGTGGCTACCAAAAACCACGACAACAACAATATCAACGGAATGCTTCTGGAAATGATTAAAAATCTCTTCAACGAAGTGAACGAACTGAAGAAAAAAATCAATAATTATCCAGAAAGCACCCACATCGACAATCGCATCAGTCAGCCTGCCACCGTGAGTGACGACAACAAAGATGTGTATATGCACGAAGACTATCTCTACCTCGATAGCGACAAAGCCGATAGCACCAAGGTAGATCAAAGCTACGCCAACACAGAGGTATCGCAATATCCTGTGAAAAGCACTTCACACGGCATGCTCGCCCCTATCGTGCACAACGTTGGCGACGATTCTCACAAATATCGCCTTGTGGATGTGGAATCAAGCGACGAAGAATTCAAATCGCTCGAGGAAATAGAAAAAGAGGCCATTGAGCAGGCACTTGTGCGCAACAACGGCAAGCGCAAAATCACTGCCGATCAACTCAAAATATCGGAGCGCACCCTCTATCGCAAGATTGAAGAATATAAACTTAACGACAAATGTAAATAATCCACCATTATGCTGAAACGAATATTGCTGCTCATAGTGCCATTGACAATCATATTGCAGGCTTGTGTGCCTTCATTTAAATTTAATGGCTCATCAATCGACTATAACAAATACCACACCGTGTCGATAGGCGAATTTCCTATTCGTGCAGCATTGGTATACCCTCCTCTGCAACAACTCTTTGAAAACACCATGACCGACATGGTGACTCGCCAAACACGCCTGAAGATGCAAGACAATCCAAACACCGATATACGTATCGAAGGCGAAATCACTGGCTATAATCTGTCGCCACAAGCCGTCAACGACAACGCCTACGCATCTAAGACACGACTCACTATCACCGTGCGCGTGAAATATATCGACAACGTAAATCCCGACAAAGAAGCCGACCTTTCGTTCTCTTCTTATCGCGATTTCGACAGCAGCGAGATGCTCACCGACGTGCAAGACCAGCTATGTGAGGAAATAAGCAAAGAACTCGCCGACCTGATATTCAATCAAACATTCGGCAACTGGTAACCCCCACACTATACGATATATGGATATAAACAACGACATAAAGCAATACCTGCAAAACGAAGATGCTCAGGTGAGTCAGCAATGGTGCAACGAGGCATTGAAAGAATACCCCTACTTCACCTTGCCAGCCGTGATGTATCTCAAGCGCAATGCGGAGGCAGAAGCTGATAGCGACCTGCTGGCTCGCGTGGCTATCTCCTACCCAAACCGCAAAAGCCTTTACTGTCTGCTCGGTGAGAACGCCGAGGTTTTTGCCAACTTCTATCCCGAAAAACCACAACCGCAAAAGCCCACCACAGAAAACACCATCGACACATTCCTCAACACATTCGGCTCATCGAGCGATAAGGAAATTGAAGTGCTCAACAACCTTATCTTCAACCCTGTGCCCGACTATGCCGACATACTCGCTGCCGAAGAACAGCAGAGCATGCCACACACTGGTGAGGCAAAAACAAAGAATGATCAGCTCATCAACGACTTTATTGCCAAGTCGAAAGAGAAAGAGGGACACTTCCCTACCACAATCATTAAACAAGACAACGACACCGAAATACAGCAAACCCAAAACGACAACGTAGATAAGGCCGAAGACGTTGATGCATCTATGTTTAGCGAGAGTTTGGCTAAAATTTATATAAAACAGCACAAATATTCAAAGGCTTTGGAAATTATAACCAACATAAGTTTGAAATTTCCAGAAAAAAGTATTTACTTTGCAGACCAAATACGTTTCCTTAAGAAACTTATATTAAACGAACAAATTAAAAACAATAAATAATATGTACGGATTTTTTATTATTCTTATAATCATCGCATCAATACTCTTGATTGGTGTGGTTCTTATCCAAAAATCAAAGGGTGGCGGTCTTGCATCAGGTTTTGCAAGTGGTAACCAAATGATGGGCGTACGCAAAACCACCGACTTCATCGAAAAAGCAACTTGGGGTCTTGCAATCTTCATTTGCTTGCTTAGCATCGTTACAGCTAAATTGCCTACAAACGACGTTAAGAAAGCTCAAGTGGTGCAAACACAAACTCAGGAAACTCAAGCAACACCATTTCAAACTACAAATGATGCTCAAGAGCTTCCAGCTACTCAACAACCAGAGCAAAAGTAATTTCAAAACCAACGTTTTTGAAGTTGACATAAAAGCATTAAAACAAGGCAGTGGACCCAACCCGGTTCACTGCTTTTTTATTTGCCCAATTTTGTTGATTTGATATTTCTTGCGGAGTAATTAAGGTTTTTGAAATAAAAAATAAGTAACTTTGCACTCATTATGAATAGTAATGAACGATATATATGCGTGTATGGTGCATCAAGCGACAACATCGCTGATGTATATAAGACGTCGGCTTACCAACTCGGACAAAGCCTGGCACAACTGGGCTGGAACTGCATCAACGGTGCCGGCAGCGCTGGCGTGATGCGCGCCGTGAGCGATGGCTTTCTTGATGCCGGAGCAAAAGCCGTGGGCGTGATACCACAGTTTATGATAGATCACGGATGGCAATACAGCCGCCTAAGCCAAATCATTGCCACAGCCGATATGCACGAGCGCAAGCACACCATGGCTCAGATGAGTGCTTGCTCTATAGCCATGCCTGGCGGTTGCGGCACCCTTGAGGAACTGATGGAAATCATCACATGGAAGCAACTATCGCTCTACTCCAAGCCATTGATTATTTTTAATATCAACCATTTCTACGACGACCTTCTCAAGCAACTCAATCATTGCATCAACGAAAGGTTTATGAAGCATTCTCACCAATCGCTTTGGCATGTGGCTTCAACAGTGCAAGAAGTGGTGGATTTTATCAACAATTACGACGAGAACTCTCCTAACGCAGTAGAAAGCAAATTATAAGTATTAGTGAAGGCCGACAACATAAATAGTAACACGCTTGCCACCGACAGCACCGCTGCCGGCGCGGCTGATAGTGTGGTGAAACATTACTATCAACCAAAATATGTGAATGGATTCAACAATTCGTGCGAACACGATAGTGTGATAGCGAGCATGCACGACAGCAATCTGCTCACAGTGCCATCTGGCGAACAAAGCGAAAACTATCTGCCAAGCCCGTTGCACGACACCGGCACTATGACCATGTTTCTGCTTGCCATGTTTTTCGTGACAATGAGCCTGCGCAAAGGATTTAAATACGTAGACAATTTCAAGAAAAACCTCTTCTCAATCAAGAAGCGCGACAACGTGTTTGAAGATCACAACACCGTCAACGAATTCATCACCCTGATAGCACTCATAGCCAACACCTGCATTATGGAGGGCATACTCATCAACTGTGCCATTACGGTGTATTATCCATCGATGCTGCATACAAGCAACATCTTTACATATATCATCACATTCATAGCCATGATGGCAGCATTCTATCTGCTGCAGCTCTCAGCCTACCTGATGCTCGGCTATGTTTTCGCAACTAAAACAAACACAACGCTTCTCATCAAGGGATTCAACGCCTCACAAGCGTTGTTGGGCATTTTACTCACACCTATTGTGATACTCCTGCTGGTATATCCCACTTATGCTCACACGTTTATAAGTTTGTTTGTTTTTCTTTACTTTTTGTGCAGAATTACATTTATAATTAAGGGATTTCGTATTTTTTACACCAATTATACCTCAATTTTCTATTTTATTTTGTACCTTTGCAGTGGTGAAATAGTGCCGTTACTGATAATTAACAGCGGCATCGTTTTAATATTTTCGACAATTTAAAATTTCAATAATTGTGAGTATAAAAAAAATTTTAGTATCACAACCAAAGCCAACTTCTGAAAAATCTCCCTATTTTGACATAGAAAACAAATACGGTGTGGAGATTGTATTCCGTCCATTTATCAAAGTAGAAGGTCTTTCATCTAAGGAATTTCGTCAACAAAAAATTTCTATTCTCGATTACACTGCAGTGATTTTCACAGCAAAGAAGGCAATAGACAATTATTTCCGTTTGGCTGAAGAATTGCGCTTGGAAATTCCAGATACTATGAAGTATTTCTGCGTTAGCGAGACTGTAGCCCACTATCTGCAAAAATATATCGTCTATCGCAAGAGAAAAATTTTCCATACAGAAAGCAATCTTATCGACGACCTCATTCCAATTATGGAAAAGCACAAGAAAGAAAAATTCTTGTTCCCTGTGTCTGACGTACACACCATGAAGGAAGCGGTTCTCGACAATGTGGGTGTTGATATCACACGTGCTGTGATGTATCGCACAGTTAGCAACGACTTCTCTAAGGACGAACCATTTGATTTCGACGCAATCATTTTCTTCACTCCTTCTGGTATCAAGTCGCTCATCAAAAACTTCCCAGACTTCAAGCAAGGCGACATCAAGCTTGGTTGCATGGGCAGTGCCACTAAGAAAGCAATAGAAGAAGCAGGTTTCCACCTCGATTTCGAACCAACTCCTGATTGTCCTTCTATCACAGGCGCACTCGAAAACATCATCAAGAAAGATCAAAAGAAAAAGTAATCAAACACTTTTTTCTCAAAAAACATAAATTTAGGGACATCTATAATGCAGATGTCCCCATTTTTTTCTACCTTTCCACTCAAATTACAATTTCTTATGAAAGGACTACGACTATATAAATACGAAAAACTATGCAGCAGAAAACTCATCGACCAGATTTTTGCTTCTAAAAACAATTCCATCAAGTCGTATCCGCTGCGTTTGATCTACAACATCAGCGACAACCAAGGCACACCGGCACAATTCTTCATATCAGTGCCTAAACGCACATTCCATCACGCCGTAGACCGTGTGCTCATGCGCCGTCGCATACGCGAGGCTTATCGCCTCAATCGCGACCTGTTGCTGCCCACTTTGCGCCAATGCAATAAGTCGGTATCAATTGCCATCGTCTTCATAGGCGACCGCATCACCGACTATAGCATCATAGAAGCTAAGATGAAGCAAGCACTCACCAACCTTGCAAGCACCATTGCCGATAAGAGCAAATAATATCATCAATGCGCATATCTGTATGAAAAACATACTTTCCACACTACTAATACTGCCCATCAAGGTTTATCGCAAATGCATATCGCCTTTGTTTCCGCCATGCTGTCGCTTTACGCCCACATGCAGCGAATATGCCATACAAGCAATCATCAAGCACGGCCCTATTAAGGGGCTCTGGCTCGCTCTGAAGCGCATTGTGCGATGCAATCCATGGGGTGGCAGCGGATATGATCCGGTGCCTTAATATCACATTCTCCACAATGAAAATCATCGACTGCCACACACATCACCAGCGAGAACACTCAATAATCAATTTCACACACTCAAAAATTGATTTTAAGCCTTCTTTTGCCTATTCCGTAGGATTACACCCTTGGTGGATAGATAACGCCTCAGACGGGCTTATTTCTTCTCTATTCAACAATATTGAAAGTAACCGAAATGTGATGGCAATAGGGGAGTGCGGCATCGACCGTCTTATACCCACTTCTCTCGAATTGCAGAAGAGTGTTTTCTCAAGCCATATAGAATTGTCGGAGTATCTGCAATTGCCCCTTATCATACACTGCACTCGTGCCTGGCAGGAAATAATCACTATGCATCGGCGATGCTCGGCAAAGCAACCTTGGATTATACACGGATTTCGTGGCAAACCATCGATATTGCATTCGCTCATCAGCGAGGGTTTCTACATTTCTTATGGCGAACACTACAATGAACAATCGCTTCTGCTAACACCCAAAAATCTCCTGCTCATAGAGACCGACGAGTCGGCACTTTCCATCCACGACATAGCAACCAAAGTGGCGCTCACACTTGGCATCTCAGCCGACGATCTTTTGGCCACAATCATTGCCAACACAAGCGGCATTTTCGGCAAATGAATTCCAGAGCTTCACACTGGGCAAGTGAGAAAAACTTCACCCTGTTTTAAAGCAAATTTTTCATTAAGTTTTATACAAATTCCATAAACAATATCACATCTTCAAAGTTGTTGAAATCTCAACATCACATTATCATCTCATAGCAATAGTAGGTAAAGAACTACTATGGACAACTACGTTTTTAAACAACATAGATATATAAGATAATTTTGTTTTAATTTTTATTTTTCTCTTTAAAACTACTGATTATATTAGTCTGTTGAAACTATACAATATCTTTTTACTGATTTTCTTGCATATTAAGTTGTTTCTGTCGGTAAACATGGTTATCAACATATTATTACGTCGTAAATTGTTGAATAATATGTAAATGTATACTTTATTAACAACCTGTTAATAACTATATCATTTAATAAATTCACAACCGTTGGGTTGTTGATTACTATGGTGAAAACAGTGCAAACAACAGTGAAATAAAAGTGCTAACTTTTTTGGAATATTGAATGCCGGTGTAGTATAAAAATAGTTTTGATAATTGAAAATAAAGTTTTTAAAACTTTTTGAAAAGTTATTTTCCGTTATCAACAGAGTTTTTCACAGGTTGTTAATAAAGTTATTTAGTGTTACCTTTGCACTATATTTTTAAATACACTACAAATAGAGATGGATAATAAGAAAAAAAGTATGCTTGAGCTTCATCGCATCACGTGCGAGGAGTTTAAAGAAACTGAAAAAATACCCTTGATAGTTGTTCTTGATGATGTGCGTAGCCTTAATAATATTGGCAGCGTTTTTCGCACTGCCGATGCGTTTGTAGTGGAGAAAATTTGCCTATGCGGCATCACCGCCACACCGCCACATCCCGACATTCACAAGACTGCACTCGGGGCAGAGGAATCGGTGGAATGGGTGTATGAAAAAGATGTGATGAAGTGCATCTCTGATTTGCGTTGCAAAGATTATAAAATATGTTCTATAGAGCAAGTGCATAATAGCATAAGTCTTCCACAATTTACTATAAACAGTTGTGAAAAATATGCCGTGGTGCTTGGCAACGAAGTGAAGGGCGTAAACCAGCAGGTGGTGGATGCCAGCGACTATTGCATAGAGTTGCCACAATACGGCACGAAGCATTCGCTCAACGTGAGCATCACTGCCGGCATTGTGATGTGGGATTTTTTCAAAGCATTGAAGAAAATATAATCTATTATAGTAAGAAAATCATTACCCCCTATTCGTTAATCATTGATGATTTTGAATAGGGGGTAATTGTTGTTTATCGAAGTATTATCACTGTGCCCGGAGTGATAATGCTGTTTTCTTTGAGTTTATTCATTTTGGCAAGGTTTTTCAATCGTATGCCGTAGTATTGCGATATAGAGTGGAGCGTGTCGCCTTGCTTGGCTGTATATTGATTGTTGCCCATGGCTGCTTCCTTCTCTTTCTGTTCTATCCAGATGGTCTCGCCCGGTGCTATAGCATCATCTTTATGAAGATCGTTGAATTTAGCCAGATTTTTTTCTTTCACATTGAGTTCTTTGGCGAGCGATGCAAAAGTGTCGCCCTCATGAGCCACTATATAATATAGACCCCAACGCCGGCGAATGACGTGAGCATTGCCAATCTCTGTAGCCAGTTGCTCGTCGTTGATGGTGATATTTTCATCGGTGTATTTAGTATCAACTTTATTTTTGCTTTTTGAATTGTCGGCAAATAGGGGAGTCTCATTTTTGTCGTATTTATAAAGTTGGTAAGTTTCAATCAGTCGTATCAGTTTGTCGGGATAAGCAGGGTCGGTGGCATAGCCGCATTTCTTTAGGGTGCGAGCCCAAGCTGCATAGTCGTCTTTCTTAAGATTAAAAAGGGGAGCATAGCGTTTTCTTTTTAGAAAAGCCGAGTGATCAGAGAAAGAGTCTTCGGCGCGGGCATAGCGGCGAAAGCAGTCGTTGATTTTGTCGTCGTCTTTCAGAATGGTGTCGCCAGTCCAGCCGTTGCATTTAATGCCGAAGTGGTTGTTGCCCACTTTCGCCAGACGGCTTTCGCCGCATTGGCTCTCAAGCAATCCTTGAGCGAGGGTGATGCTTGCCGGAATGCCGTGCATCTTTTGCTGCTGTTGGGCGAGTGGATAATATTTCTTTATATAATTGATGTATTTATCAGATAATCGTTGCGGTTGGGCAAATATGAAGGTACAACCAACAAAAAAACATAATAGAGTGCAAAAAAAATGCTTAGACATAACAGCTGTTTCTGTTTTTTAAAAAATTATAAATATATTTGCGTAAAATATATTGTTACTACATGAAAGAATTAAATATAACTACAAAGATAGCGGTTTACTCTTATAATGAGTTAAGTGAAGAACATAAAATTCTTGCAGAAAAGGCGCGTGAAGCCACAAGCCGCTCATATTCCCCTTACAGCCACTTCCAAGTGGGAGCGGCTCTACAACTCGAAAACGGTGAGATACTCACAGGAGCCAATCAGGAAAACGCTGCTTTCACAGCCGGCACATGTGCCGAGCGCAGTGTGCTTTTTTATGCTGGCGCCAACTATCCTGGTGTGGCTATAAAACGCCTGGCTATAGCCGCATTTACCAACGGTGATTTTGTGAGCACTCCGGTGTCGCCATGTGGCCATTGCCGACAAGCGATTCTTGAATATGAGACCATCAGCCATCAACCAATCGAGATAATTCTCTGTGGCAGGGAAGAGGTGTATGTGCTCAAGAGCATCAAGGATCTTATGCCACTGAGTTTTGTGGAATTTTAAAGAAAAAACATTAGTATATGATGATAAGAAAAATAGCGTTGGCAGTGCTTAGTGCGTTGTCGATAGGTGGTGTAGTAAATGCACAGTATGTGGGAAAGTGGCAAGCCGAACTTGATGTGGCTGGCACTAAACTGCCGTTGGTGGTGCGCATAGCCGATGGCAAACATGCGTGGATGGACTCGCCAAAGCAGATGGCTATGAATATAGTGTGCGACACGCTGAGCATTACCGACAATCATGTGGCGGTGGGTGTGAAGCGAATGGGCATATTGATAGATGGCTTAGTGGGCGATGATGGCAATATGTCGGGCACATTTCACCAGGGATTAGCTCAACTGCCCATAGAATTGAGTTTTGTTGATAAGAATCCATATCTAACACGTCCGCAGACTCCACAACCTCCATATACTTATGAGCAACGCGAGGTGAAATTCTCGCACGGCGACGTCACGCTCACCGGCACACTCACTATGCCTGAGAAGGGCAAAAACTTCACGGCTGTGATATTGGTGTCGGGTAGTGGTCAGCAAAACCGCGACGAAGAGATTATGGGGCATCGCCCGTTTCTTGTGTTGGCCGACTATCTCACACGCCATGGCATAGCGGTGCTCAGATATGACGATCGCGGGGGGGGCGGATCATCGCCATGCAGCCCCGATGCCACTACGCGCGACTTTGCCGACGATGCACTTGCCGCAGTGAAATATCTGCGCACAGTGGATGGCATAAATAAGAAGAAAGTGGGCATAATAGGGCATAGCGAGGGTGGCCAGATTGCCATTATGCTTGCTGCCGAAAATCCTAAGGATGTAGATTTCATTGCCACCTTGGCGGCGCCTACCGTTAAGGGTAAGGATATGCTGGTGCAACAAAACATTGATGTGGCAGCATCAAATGGTGTGACACTCGGCAAAGAGAAAATAGAAAGATTGGAGAAAGCATATTCTACAATCGACACCGTAGCTGATGTAGACGTGATGAAAAGCCGCATTTACAATATCCTCACCGAGGGTGCGTCGGTGCAAGAGATGATGGAAATCAATAGCCAGATAATGGTGATCACCACACCATGGTTTATCAATTTCGTTCGCTACAATCCAGCCGAACACATCGAAATGCTGCGCCAACCAATATTTGCATTATATGGCAAGCACGATGTGCAAGTGAATGCCGAGGCCAATGCTGCTGTGTTGAGCGCTTGCTACGGTGGCAAACGCCTAACGCTGAAAAATTATGATACGCTCAACCACATGTTTCAGCAGTGCGACGCCCCTACGGCCAACTATGGCAGCATAGAGCAAACCCTATCGCCCGAAATGATGGCTGATATGCTCAAATGGCTTCAAGAAAGATAAAAACTTTTTATGAATAGAATAAAGGCGCCCAATAATGGATGCCTTTATTTTTTAATATGTGAAGATGCCAAAGAATGATGAGAAAATTGGGGTGTAATAGTGGAGGAAAGTGAAAGAATTTTTTTAACTTTGTGATTGATGGAAAACAACTATATAGTATCAGCCCGCAAATATCGTCCGTCCACGTTTCGCAGCGTGGTGGGGCAACAGGCACTTACTCACACGCTGAAATCAGCAATAGAGAGCGACCGCTTGGCGCACGCTTATCTGTTCTGCGGTCCGCGTGGTGTAGGTAAGACTTCTTGCGCCCGCATATTTGCAAAAACCATTAATTGTCTTAACCCAACTGCCGACCACGAGGCATGCAACGAGTGTGAATCGTGTATGGCCTTCAACGAGCAGCGCAGTTATAATATCGTAGAACTCGACGCCGCTTCAAACAATTCGGTAGACGACATCCGCAATCTTATCGATCAGGTGCGCATACCGCCACAAATAGGGCGTTATCGCGTGTTTATCATCGACGAGGTGCATATGCTGTCGTCGCAGGCATTCAATGCCTTTTTGAAGACGCTTGAAGAGCCTCCTGCTCATGCCATATTCATTCTTGCCACTACCGAGAAGCATAAGATCATACCTACCATATTGAGTAGATGCCAGATTTATGACTTTTCTCGCATCACTGTGCACGACATTGTGGAGCAGTTGCAGTATATTGCATCGCAAGAGGGCATCACTGCTGAGCAATCGGCACTCAACGTGATAGCGCAGAAGGCCGATGGTGCCATGCGCGACGCTTTGTCGATTTTCGACCAAGTGGCGGCGGCTTCGGAGTGCAATATCACATATCAAAGCACTATCGACAACCTCAATGTGCTCGACCACGACTATTACTTCCGTCTGGTGGAGGCGTTCAAGCGTTGTGATGTGCCTGAGGCGTTGCTTATATATCGCGATGTGCGCGACCACGGATTCGACTCTAAGTTTTTCATCAATGGTTTGGCACAACACTTGCGCGACCTGATGGTGGCATACGATCCTAAGACCAAATGCTTGCTCGAGATGAGCGATGAGGTGATGAAGCAATTTGAGGAACAGGCCGTAACGCTTCATCCTAAGTGGTACTACAGGGCTATGGACTTGTGCAACACTTGCGACCTGAATTATCCTACTGCCACCAATAAGCAGTTTCTTGTGGAACTTACGCTTATAAAGATTTGTCAGATACTTGATCCTTCTCCAAATCCTGAGGGCGGAGGAGGCCAACCAATACGCTCAATAGCGCAGCCACAACAGGGCGCTACTGCCCAGGCTGCTCCACAGCAAAACGCTGCACCACGGGCCGAGGCTGCATCGCAGCCTCAGACAAATGGCGTGGCACCAGCTGCGCCAGCCAAGCCACTATCGCCTATGAATCACGCGCATCACTACGAGGTTTCTACGGTTCAGCCTATACAGCGATTCAATGTGAAGCACACTATGCGCTTCGATAAACCAGAGGATAAGGAGAAGAAGAACGCTGCCAATGCGCCACAGCGCAAGGCGATGTTCAACAAGGATATGCTCCTATCGGCATGGAACAATTTCATTACCAACAATCCTTCTCGCCGACTCATCACCAGCATTATGAGCATCACCACACCAGTGTTGCTTGATAATTATGTGGTGGAGGTGAGTGTAGATGAGGGCCAGAAAACCATTATTGAGCAGAGCATGCAGCTGATTCTCGACAGCCTGCGCAACTATCTGCAAAACGACTTAGTGGGCATCAACATCAAGGTGGTGGCTGCTGCACCAAAAATCAAATATCGCACACAGCGCGAAATCATCGACGACATACGCTCTCGCTATCCTGGCGTTGAGGCTCTTATTCAGGATTTCCATCTTTCGCTGCGATAAAAACACACATCTAAAATCAAAGAAAATAGAGGGTAATTTATATCTGCACCGCACATGAGCAATTGTGTGTGGCGATGAATGTGTGTATGTGCGTTTTTCGTCAGAGCCATACACTGCTTTTGTTCGGAATTTTGTAAATTTGCATTTGCGATGACTTTAGAAAACCTTACAATAGTCAATTTCAAGAATCTGACTGAGTGTCAGCTTGATTTTTCACCCAACATTAATTGTTTTATAGGCAATAATGGTATGGGTAAGACCAATGTGCTCGATGCGATATATTATCTGAGCTTTGTGAAAAGTTGCACCAATGTGGGCGACCAGTTGGTGGTGAATCACGACGCCGACTATATGATGCTTCGAGGAAAATATATGCGCGGTGGTGAGCCATTGGAGATTGCTATGGCTTATCAAAAGGGTAAGCGAAAGACTCTCAAGCGCGACGGCAAGGAATATAAGCGATTCAGTCAGCATATAGGCTTGCTGCCGCTGGTGATAGTGTCGCCAATGGATTGGGACCTCATACGCGGTGCCAGCGAGGAGCGTCGCCGACTGATGGATCTGATTATCTCGCAAGGCAACAACGAATATCTGTCGCATCTCATAAGATATAATAAGGCGGTGGAAAACCGCAATTCGCTCATTCGTCAGGGCTATCGAGATGCCATATTGTTTGAAACAGTGGAGCATCAGATGGTGGAATCGGCCACGGTGATACATCGTGAACGCATGGCGTGGATAGAGCGTTTTACACCTATATTTCTGCGTTACTATAGCGCTATTGCTGGCGCTGGCGAGCAGGTAGAGATAAGGCTCAGCAGCCACCTAAACGATGCCTCGATGGCGCAGATTTTGGAACAAACCCGTGAGCGTGATATGGTGGTGGGCTACACCACACGCGGCGTGCATCGCGACGATATCGATCTCTTGCTCAATGACCACTCTATGCGCAAGGTGGGCAGCCAAGGGCAATGCAAAACCTACACTATAGCGCTCCGACTTGCGCAATATGATTTCATCAAGGCCAACAATGCCGTGATGCCAATATTGTTGCTCGACGATATTTTCGACAAACTCGATGCAAAGCGAGTGGAGAGCATCGTTAATGTGGTGAACGATAATCAATTTGGCCAGATATTCATCACCGATACTAATCGTACTCATCTCGACGATATTATCCACACTCTGCATAGCGGATACAAGATATTCACCGTGGAAAACGGCACATGCAGTGCCGATGAGGAACAATCACTATAACCTCTAAACATATCCGTCTCACCCCCCTGAAAAAAAAAGATAATGAAACGTACCGAAGCAAAACAAATAGGCGATATCATCAACGGCTTTATTCAGGCCGAGAATCTCACTGCGCAGATGAATGAGCATAAGGCTTCGTATGTGTGGCCTGATGTGGTGGGGCACGGCATCAATCGCTATACCATAAGCCGCAGCGTGAGCGGTGGTGTGATGACCGTAAGGCTATCATCGGCTACGCTTCGCAACGAGTTGATGATGAATCGCACATTGCTCATAAAGCGCATCAACGAGGCAGTTGGTGCCGAGGTAATCAAAGAAATGATATTTAAGTGATAAACTATATATATATATGGAAGCAAAACAAAATCAGCAGAAACATGGCATTGTAATAGCCACTCCATTTCGCCACTCAGTGCCTGTGCAGATGCGCTTTAACGACATAGATGTGCTTGGACACCTCAATAATTCGGTGTATTTCGCCTTTTTTGATTTGGGAAAAGCCGATTATTTCAGAGCGGTGCGTGGTGAGGATGTGGATTGGATGAAGGCCGACGTTGTGATCGTTAATGTCAACTGCGATTTTATGGCTCAGACACTATTTCACGAGAATATTGCTGTGCGCACCCAGACCATAAAAATAGGAGAGAAAAGCATAATGTTGGCCCAGCAGTTGTATAATGTCGATACCGACGAGGTGAAGGCTCAAAGCACATGCGTGATGGTGAGTTTCGATCCTACTACAGGTTGTTCGCAGCCACTTGCCGAGCACTGGCGCAAATCAATCATCGTATTCGAAGGCCGCTCTTTTGACTAATAACAAATCTCAGCATCTACCATAATTTCGGTTAAATTGCCGAACGAAACACAGCCAAATTGCCGAACAGAATACGGCTAACTTGCCGAACGAAACACAGCCAAATTGCCGAACAGAATACGGCCAACTTGCCGAATGAAATACAAAATAATATAAAAAATATTTGAATATCAGATATTTATATTATATTTGTAAAAAATTTAAAAATTATGAAAAAATACAAGCATAGAATAGTAGATTTTATCCTCGAAAGAAAGCTAAAAGGAATGGGTGCTGTGCTTATTGAGGGGCCAAAGTGGTGTGGCAAAACCACAACGGCTGAAGTAATGGCAAAAAGTGTCTTGTATATGAATGATCCCAAAAAAAGTGGGATGTATCAGCAGTTGGCAAAAATGAGTCCTCAAATATTGTTGGAAGGAGAAACACCAAAACTTATTGATGAGTGGCAATTAGCACCGAACCTATGGGATACAATCCGCTTTGAAGTTGATCATAGAGACGAAGAAGGTCAATTTATATTGACAGGTTCGGCTGTGCCTGCCAATACCGACGAAATATGGCATAGCGGAACAGGTCGTTTCGCACGAATCAAGATGCGCCCAATGAGTCTTTGGGAATCTGAGGATTCGCAAGGCTCAATTAGCTTAATGGATATGTTTGAAGGCAAGGCAAAAACAGGGTTATGCGAGGAAAAAAGCATTGAAGATATTGCTTATCTCGTATGCCGTGGAGGCTGGCCGAAAGCCACTATGCAGAAAAAGGAGATTGCACTTGATAGAGCTTACGACTATTATGATGCTGTGGTGAATGTAGATATATCAAGAGTAGATGGTGTGGCAAGAGACGCAGAGCGCACAAAAAAACTAATGCGTTCATACGCTCGTTTTCAAGGCACACAGACACCAATAAGCAAGATAAAAGAAGACGTAAGAGTAAACGACACTATGAGTGTGAATGAAGACACAATAGGTTCTTATATTAGCGCGTTGGAAAAGATTTTTGTTATAGAGGATATGCCTGCATGGAATCCTAATTTGCGTTCAAAAACAGCCATTCGCACTTCCTACAACAGATATTTTGTGGATTCTTCGATAGCTGTCGCTGCTTTAGGTATAGGCCCAAAGGATTTGATAAATGATCTTGAAACGTTTGGTTTGCTGTTTGAAACTATGTGCGTAAGAGACCTGCGTGTATATGCCGATGCGTTAAATGGTTCGGTATACCACTATCGCGATAAGAATGGTTTGGAATGTGATGCTGTAGTGTATCTGCGCAACGGTGAGTATGGATTGATAGAAATCAAGCTTGGCGGAGATAATTTTATAGAGGCTGGTGCTACATCATTAAAAACTTTAGCGTCGAAGATTGATACTGATAGAATGAAGGCTCCTGCTTTTATGATGGTTCTTACTGGTATTGGTAATATTGCATATCAGAGGGAGGATGGTGTTTGGGTAGTGCCAATCTGTTGCTTGAAGAATTAGTGAAAATATTCCTGTGGGGACACACTTAAATGCTCAAATTTGGTGGAAAACGGCAAAGGTTATATTTTTTTCTAGAAATTGTAAACTATGGCAGAAGATATAATTTACTTTAAGAGAAAGATTTATGACACAATGCTCAAGTGGAAACAAGAGCGTAATGGTGACACAGCATTGCTAATACAAGGAGCACGTCGTATTGGCAAATCTACTATTGCGGAGGAGTTTGCCATCAGAGAATATAGGTCATATATATTGATTGACTTTTCAAAGGTGTCTTCTTGTAATCAGCAAATAAAAAAATGAAAGAATTTTTGACTACAGAAAGTCTGTTTACAGAAATGAAAAATCCTTCGCATAAAGATTTAGATGATATTGCTGTAAATCTAATCCGAAACTTCTGCATTATTAAAAATGAGGCTGACGGTTTTGGTGTGCGCCAAGTGAGGTATAACATTGTAGAATTGGAGATATATTTCTACAATAATGAAAATGATGATTGGCCCACATATAATCGCGATTGTGTTGCTGGACAGTGGTTCTTCCATAGAAGTGGTGTGGATATAGCGTTTCAAACACAGCATGACGATAAATTGCTCACACAGTTTGGCGGTGTTTTGATTCGTGGACTGGAGCGCATTGTCGATGGTAGGGTTGATGGTTATATAGGCGGGCCACAACGCTGCATGTTTAATATGTTCAATGCAATGGTTGAAATGCCAAAGATATACCCATCAGAGCCATTAGATGATATTGTTGTGTTTAAGAATAATCGTGTGCGCATTGCACTTGATCAGGAAACCGGGTGTAAATTTAGGTATTTTCGGGAAATCAAGAAGGAGTCGTGGGAATATCCACAAATGTCAATTTACACAGTAAAAAAAGGCGACACATATAGTGTGTATAAAGATTATAAGGTTATAAAATATTCAGATGCACCGTGTTGTGGGATGGGAGAAATTCAGGTTTATCCCAATGCTAATACTGAAGAAATCGTGTTTTTCTCACGCCATATTACTGCATATAAGTGTTGGAACGATATTGAAGCAGCCTTAAAGGGAAATGATATTTCTTATGAGTTGCTTGATGATACCAAGGACATTTGGGTAAGAGATTTTATGCCAATACAGAAGGCTGATGGCTCTTTTGTTAGCTATGTATATAATCCTGATTATCTTCGTGATGAGCAAAAATATATCACCAGAGACGTGAGAAAGTGTTATGATTTTTCAAATAAGATATTTAATAATATCGATATCACTATAGACGGAGGCAACGTGATTCTGTGTGGAGACAAAGTTATAATGACTGATAAGGTATTCTGTGAAAACAAACATAAATCTGAGGAGGAAATAAAGCAAACTATTGAAACGGCATTGGAATGCAAGTTAATAATAATACCTTGGGATAAGGAAGAAAAATATGGGCATGCCGATGGTATGGTGCGCTATGTAGGGCCTGGACATGTTTTAATCAATAATTATGCTGATTTTGATGAGTTGTTGCGAAAAAAATTGTTAAATGCATTGTCTCCTCATTTTGAAAAAATCAGTGAATTAAAATATCATTCATTTGCCGGAGAAAAAAGCTGGGCTCACATTAATTTTCTACAGATAGGTGGGTATATTTTAGTGCCACAGATGGGAATAGCAAGTGATAGGGTTGCTGTAGAGCAATTATCTGCTATCTATAGCGACTACAAGATTATACCTGTAAGGGCAGATGGTATTGTGAGCAAAGAAGGGGCTTTAAATTGTGTGTCTTGGAATATAATATCAAATAAAAATTAAAAACTCTGCGTTTTGGCATTTGCAGTGATCTGTACAAGACGACAATGCATAAAAAAATGGGGCAGCACTGCGCGGTGTTGCCCCATTTGGCGTTGTATGGATGAAAATTGTCCCGATTTGGGATTATTCTTGTTCTTCGGTATTGCCTTGCATAGCTGCAAAGATCTTTGTTTCGAGTTCGTCGGCAAGTTCTGGATTATCGCCTATAATCTGCTTCACAGAGTCGCGGCCTTGACCGAGCTTGGTGTCACCGTAAGAGAACCAGCTACCGCTCTTCTTGATGATGCCATATTGCACGCCGAGGTCAACGATTTCGCCAGTGTGCGAGATTCCTTCGCCAAACATAATCTCAAATTCTGCCTTGCGGAATGGAGGTGCCACCTTATTCTTCACCACTTTCACGCGGGTAGAGTTGCCCACCACATCTTCGCCGTTCTTTAGTTGTCCGATGCGTCGAATGTCGAGGCGCACTGAGCTATAGAATTTCAGCGCGTTACCACCGGTGGTGGTTTCTGGGTTGCCAAACATCACGCCGATTTTCTCGCGAAGTTGGTTGATGAATATGCAGCAAGTGTTGGTTTTAGAGATTGTAGCAGTGATTTTGCGCAGAGCTTGGCTCATGAGTCGTGCTTGCAATCCCATCTTGCTATCGCCCATTTCGCCTTCGATTTCTGCCTTAGGAGTAAGAGCAGCCACCGAGTCGATAACGATGATGTCGATAGCCGAACTGCGAATGAGTTGGTCGGCAATTTCGAGCGCTTGTTCGCCGCAATCTGGTTGAGCGATAAGTAGGCTGTTTACGTCAACGCCCAGGCGTTCGGCATAAAAGCGGTCGAAAGCGTGTTCGGCGTCGATAATTGCAGCGATACCGCCTTGCTTTTGTGCTTCGGCTATGGCATGGATGGCGAGTGTGGTTTTACCAGACGATTCCGGACCATATATTTCGATGATTCTGCCGCGAGGATAGCCGCCCACGCCAAGTGCGTTGTTGAGGGCTATTGAGCCGGTAGGTATCACGTCAACCTCTTCCACCTTGTCGTCGCCAAGCTTCATGATTGCGCCACGACCGTAATTCTTATCTATTTTGTCCATTGTCACCTGCAGTGCTTTGAGTTTCTCAGCCGATACAGGTACGCGTTTTGGCTGTTGAGCTCCACTTTGAGTGTCAAGTTCGCCATCAAATTCTAATTCTTTCGACATAGAGTTTATGCTTTTTTTCATTAATAATATCGTAATAGTTTGTCAAAAAAATATCTTGTATATCACATTCACCCTATTGGGTTTATGTATCTACAAATATAGTGTAATTTCTTTGACAATGCAAAGTAATAATTATTATGGGAATATATTATGCCCATATATGTGAAAAATATCATAACGGAATGATAAATGCCAGTATGTTATACAGACAAATTAACAAAACGCGCCTTTAACACTTAAATAATGTTAATATAGAGAAAATTCTTGCTGAGAAGTTATGTTGTATAACATAAAATTTATAATTTTGTATCGTGTTTTTCATGGTATTAGATTTAAGGTTAATAAAGGTTGATTGTCGGGAGACAATCAATTTTTTTTGTACCTATTCCAACACTTATTTTCATCGATTTCCATAACATAAGTTCATTATAAATCTGGGGGGGATTTCGTATTGCTTCACGCACATCCCGCAGTATTCTTTCCAGAAAAAGTTGATACGGCTGTAGTGCCATCGCTAAAATTCCGCGCCATTCTTGTGTGTTTTATGTGTATATATGCACTTTTGCGAAGGTTTATTTTGGATTTCGGTTGATTGTGCTTACATTTGTGATATGCGATTGGAGATAATTGTGTTTGAGAGAATCACGTTGCTTGGTCTCCAGTCGAGGAGTATTAATGCCTAAACCTTAAAAATATGACAAAGCGTTGTTTAATTGCAGCTCTATTGGTGTTTGCCACAATCTGTGTGCAGGCTGCAAAGCTTCGAGAGTTTAAGTTTGGTGATCCATCAGATGAAGAATGGAAAATGACCACTTGTGCCAACGATTCGAGTGCCGAAGCGATAATGCTTCTTAATTTGCGCGACGTGGGTTTTCGTATTGTGCCAGGAGATGGGTTTAAAATCGTCACTACCAAACGCATCAGAATGAAAGTGCTTAAAGAAGATGGTAAGCAATTTGCTAATGTCAGTTTCACACTTTTCAGCAACAAGAAGTCGAATGGCGTACATGAAACACTGCACGGGCTGAGGGCTGTGGCTATAAATATGGTAGACGGCAAGCCTGTTAAGACCAAGATGAAAGGCGACATGGTGTTTAAGGAACAACTCGGCAAGTCGTATGAACTTGTGAAGTTCACCATTCCACAGGTCAATGTAGGCACCATCTTTGAGTATGAATATACAATTATGGGCGATAATTTTTGGAATATGGGCGACTGGTATGCACAGCAGGGTGTGCCTGTATTGTATGCCCGCTACACTTCGCTGGTGCCGGAATGGCTTAATTTCAATTACCAAACACAGGGCCACGACTATCTTAAGGGCATATATGGCGATGGCTTGCTCGACCGCAAGGATGTGGTGAAGGCCGTAAGCCGTGCTTATATCTGGGAAGCCTCAAACATTCCTGCGCTCAAGAGCGACGGCTATCTGTGGTGTCCAAGCGACTATATGGTGAAGGTGTCGGCCGAATTGACCAGCACGTCATTTCCTGGCGACCAAATCCGCGACTATGGCCAAACGTGGGAACGCATCGACGAGATAATGTTTGAAGAAGGTTGGTTTGGTGGTCGTATAGGCAAGAAAACGCCCTTTAGCGATGAACTGAAGCAGAAAGGCATCGCTGAGATTGCCGACAAGGAGCAACGCGCCATCCAGACCATATCGTTGCTGCAAAGCCATGTTAAGTGGAACAAGGAGTATTCTCTCATTCCACAATCGATGTCGAAGACTGCCAAGGATGCTACGGGCAACAACGCCGACATAAATATTTTGCTTGTGAATATGCTTCGCGAGGTGGGCATTGATGCCAATCCGTTGGTGATGCGCCGCCGCGACTTGGGCATGCTGCCGTTTACATATCCAAGCACCGACAAGCTCACCACGTTTATTGTAGCCATACCGCTGTCGGCTAAAAAGACGGTGTATGCCGATGCTTCGTGCGAGAAGGGCTATCTCAATGCGTTCTCTCCGTTGTTGTATCCTATGCGTGCACGCATTATCACCAAAGATAATGTTGAAGAAAAGTGGGTGGATTTGCAGAAGGTGGCTATGGCTGTCACCAGCAACAATATTGTTGCCTCAATCGATGCTGAGGGTAATATGTCGGGCGAGGTGAAGGCCGTTCATCGTGGACAGTCGGCATACCAATATCGCACAAGTTACAGCGATGCCAAGGACGAGAAGGAATTTATCTCAAAGAAGGAGAAATCCGACAACATCACCATTCCTGATTATTCTGCCACTGGTAAAGAAGGCTTCGGCAAGGAAACTGTGGAAACATATAAGTTCACTCGCACCGGAGATGCTTCTGACGATCATATCTACATCAATCCTATCGTTATGCGAATAGTGAACAAAAATCCGTTCACCGACGCCAAGCGATTGAAGCCGATAGAATTTCCATTTATGCAGACCGAGAACACTGTCTACAACATCACCATTCCTGATGGCTGGGAGGTGGAGGAATTGCCTAAGAGCATCTCTATTGCCACACCTGGCCGCGAGATGATAGCGCGCATAGCTTGTGCTGCCGATGGCAATGAGATACAATTGCAGACCATATTTAAGATCAACGCTACATTCTATCCTGTAGAGGTGTATGATGTTGTGAAGGAGATGTTCGGCACTTTGGCAGACCGTTGCAATGATATGATTGTTTTAAAGAAGAAGTGATGAGGCGCATAGTGTTTTTTGCAATAGCCGCCTTGTTGGCTATTGCAGTTTCGGCACAGCCGGCTGCCGAGATTCGCAAAAGTCACGTTATGGTGAATGTGGTGTCGGCCAACGAATATTATGTCACTACACACGAGGAGGTGGTGATATACAAGGAGAACAAGGCTTATCTTGCCAACTATGGCATCACGCTCAACAAGGATGAAAAAATCGACAAATTCTCGTGCGTGATAGAGGGTGTGAACGGTGGCTTCAAGAAGAAATTCAAGGCTGGTGATTTGAGTCGTTCGCAGTATTCCGAAAGTCTTGCCACCGATGCTGAGAGCGTATATCTGGGGGTGGATATTCCCACCTATCCTATAGTGGTGACCACCGATGTCACCATACACCACACCAACAATACGCTGGTCTATCCATCGTTTGTGCCAGTGCCTACTTATGATGTGGCCGTGACCGATGCATTGTATGAAATCACGTTTCCATCGGCGTTGGCTATAAGGTATCTCACTACTGGCGAGCCTATAAAGCCCACTGTGGCTGAGGCTGCTGATAAAACCAAATGGACATTCTCGGTGAAGGATGTGGCTCCGTTGGTGAAGGAAAAATACGATGGTGGCTTGTCAAAACTGGTGCCGAAGGTGTTTTTCATTCCTGAGTCGGTCGACTACTATGGCAATAAGGGTAGCCTTAAGACGTGGGAAGAATTTGGCAAATGGGTGGGCGCACTCTGTGAGGGGCGTGGCGAATTGCCTGCTGCTGCTATCGAAAAGGTGCATGCTCTCACCGACACTTGCACCTCCGATTGGAGCAAGGTGGCTGTGCTATATGATTTCCTCAAGCAGACCACTCGCTATGTGAGCATACAGTTGGGCATCGGCGGTTTCCGTCCGTTGCCTGCCGAATATGTGTGGCGCACAGGCTTTGGCGATTGCAAGGCGTTGACAAACTACATGCAGGCTTTGCTCAAAGAGGCCGGTGTGCAGTCTACCTACACGCTCATCAGCACCGAGCAGGATAAACTGCTGTCGCTACCAAACTTCCAGCAATTAAACCACGTGATACTGAAGGTGCCAATAAGCAGGCAAGTGATATGGATGGAGTGTACAAATCCTGAGATTCCGCTCGGATATACTCACGACGACATTGCTGGGCACGATGCCTTGGAGGTGACGTCGCAGGGCGGCAAGTTGGTGTCGCTTAAAGATTACCCCGACTCGGTGAATCTGGTCACCACACGCGTGGAATTGAAGTTGCAGCCCGATGGCACAGCCAGTGTGGCGATAGTAGATTCGCTTGATGCTCACACCTACACCAACAAGTATTCTTGGAAAAATAAGAACGACCGCGATCGTCGCGACTTGGCTTCGGCGGTGTTTGACTTGCCATTCGGTGAAATCACCAAGTGCGAAAGTTGTCTGATACCGTTTAAGACACGATATGAGGCTGGTGTGGTGCCTTGCACTGCCACAAGCGTTGAGGCTGCCGGCGTGAAAATTACGAGTGGCACTGGTGCGCGAATGTTTGTCACTATCAATCCGCTGCATAAGCATTTCAAGGAGGATGACCTCACCAAAGACCGCAAGCACGAGTTGTGCATAGGCCGTGGAGGAAAGACTATAGAAGAGATTACACTCTCGTTGCCAGAAGGCGTTGAGATAGAGTCGCTTCCTCGTTCGGTAAGCGTAAGCAACGAGGTGGGTTCGTTCTCATCCACCATAACCGAAAAAGACGGTGTGGTGAGGGTAACCAACAAGCTGATGATAAATCGTGGCACATACGCCGCTGAAAAGACTGCGCTGTTGGATGCCATACGCAGCGCGCAGCGCACCGCCTACAAATCTAAGGTAGTGCTCCGCCGCAGGTAGAGTGCAGAATGGCGTACTGTGCCGAGGCGTGTCCATTGCGATTAGGATTTTGGTTATTAACCCAAATCGGGCATTAGGCCGTAAATGTAAATTTTGTTCTACTGCTTGGAGTTTTTCTGTTTTTATAAGACATCTTTTGCATGAATTAGCAATACGCGTTAGAGGATTTCAGAGTAGTATTTTGCGGATTTGACAGACCGTCGCCTGTAGGGACGTGGCATGCCACGTCCGCACCCGAATGGCGATTATTACATTGGATACCAGTGCTTTATGCGGACGCGGTATGTCGAGGCCCTACCGGCGAACGTTTTTTGGGGCAGCACGGAAATCCCCATAAAATCCGTGCTTCTAAAACTCCGAGATCCGTCCAAGCCCTAACGCCCGATTTGGGTTTAAGATTATTTTGCTCACTATGTTTGCCGTATTGTTCGGTAAAGAAGGATTTTTTTGTACTTTTGTAAACGCATAATCCCAATTAGGTTGTTAAAGTGTGGAAAAATCTTTTATTTACGTTATAACGACCGATTTGGGATAAACGTTAAGCCTATGTGGGGCTGTGCTTTATACATATAATATCATAACAAAATTCTATCAAATGAAGCAAATTTCATTTTCACAATTGACTGCCGTGGTGGCAGCGTGTGGCTGTAGTGCGGCTGCAAATGGCGGTACTCCTGCTATAACTCCAGATGCTGATATCGAGGCAAGAGTGTATAAAATCGTGTCACAAATGTCGCTCGACGATAAAGTGGGACAGATGTGTCAGGTAACAATCGACTATATGCTCGCCGAGAAAGGTGGCGATGGCAAAGTAGTGTTTGATACCGATAAGGTAAAAGAGACTTTTGAGAAATATCGCGTTGGTTCGGTGCTTAACACTCCTTATGGCGAGGCGCACGACCGCGAGGCGTGGTATCGCGTGATAGGTGTGGTGCAGGATGCCTCTATGAAGTATATAGGCATTCCTGACATCTATGGTGTAGACCAAAACCACGGCACAACATACACCACTGGTGGAACACTTTTCCCTCAGGAAATCAACATGGCAGCGTCGTTTAATCGCGACCTCGTGCGCGAGGGTGCAGCGATATGTGCCTACGAGTCGCGCGCATGCTCAATGCCTTGGGTGTTCAATCCGGTGATGGACCTCGGACGCAATCCGGCATGGAGCCGCATTTGGGAAAGCTTCGGTGAAGACCCTTATATCAACGGCGCTATGGCTGTGGAAATGGTGAAAGGATATCAAGGCGACGACCCTAATCACGTGGGTTCTAACCTCGTGGCTGCGTGTCTAAAGCACTATATGGCTTACGGAAACCCTGTGAGCGGCAAGGACCGCACCCCAAGTTCTATCAATCCCGTAGACCTTCGCGGAAAATACTTCGAGCCTTACAAGATGGCTATCCGCGCCGGTGCGCTTTCCATCATGGTGAATTCGGGCATCAACAACGGTCTTCCATTTCATGCCAATCATGAGATGCTCACCGTGTGGCTAAAGGAACAGCTCAACTGGGACGGTATGATTGTCACCGACTGGGCTGACATTCACAACCTCTGGAAGCGCGACAGGGTGGCTGCCGACTATAAGGATGCCATTAGGCTTGCCATCAATGCCGGTATCGATATGTCGATGACCCCATACGACACCGAATTCTGCACCCTGCTTAAGCAACTCGTTGAAGAGGGTGAAGTGCCTATGTCGCGCATCGACGATGCCGTGAGCCGCATCGTGCGCCTGAAGTTGCGCCTTGGCCTCTTTGAGACTCCAATGACCTCTCCTAAGCAATATCCGCTCTTCGGCAGCAAGCAACATGCCGAAAAGGCGCTCGAATTGGCTGTGCAGAGTGAGATTCTGCTTAAGAACGAAAACTCGGTGCTCCCAATCGCTAAGGGCAAACGAATACTTGTAACCGGACCGAACGCCAACTCTATGCGTTCGCTCAACGGCGGCTGGTCTTACACTTGGCAGGGTTCGGAAGATCCTCGCTACCACAAGAACTACAACACCATCTACGAAGCCCTATGCGAGGTTTACGGCAAGGACAACGTGGTGCTTGAAGAAGGTCTCGACTATGTGCCTGACTATGGCAAATGGGAAGAAGAGCAGAATCTGCGCATCGACCGCGCTGTGGCTGCTGCAAGCGATGTAGACGTGATAGTGGCATGCGTAGGCGAGAACTCATATTGTGAGACTCCGGGCAATCTCAACGACCTCACTCTCTCGGCCAATCAGCAGGCGCTCGTCAAGGAACTTGCCAAGACTGGCAAACCGATTGTATTGGTGCTCAACGAAGGCCGTCCACGCATTATCCGCGAAATCGAACCTCTCGCACAAGGCGTGATTGATGTGCTACTGCCAGGCAATTACGGTGGCGATGCCCTTGCGAAACTCATCTCGGGCGAACGTAATTTCAGCGCTAAACTGCCTTATACCTATCCTAAATGGGCCAATGCGATTGTTTCTTATGACCACAAGCCTTGCGAATCGGTTGAAACCATGGGCGGTGCGTATAACTATAATGCCGACATTGATGTGCAGTGGCCATTCGGCTACGGCTTGAGCTACACCAACTTTGAATACTCTGGCATCACAGTAGACAAGCAATCGTTTGCTGCCGACGACGACATCACGGTGTCGGTGACTGTAAGCAACACCGGCAAGGTGGCAGGCATGGAGCCAGTGATACTCTATAGCAGCGACCTTGTGGCATCAATCACCCCCGACGTGCTGCGTGTGCGCCAGTTTGGCAAGGTGAGCCTCAAGCCAGGCGAAAGCACTGTGGTGAAGTTCACTATCAAGGCAAGCGACCTCGCCTTTGTGGGCTACGATGGAAAATGGATACTCGAGAAGGGTGACTTTGAGTTTACTGTAGGCTCACAGAAGGTGAAAGCATCGTGTACAGAAACCAAGAAATGGGAAACACCAAATGTTTAACCCAATTCTGTCATCAGACCTTGAATAGAATTTAGTTTTATAAAACCGCACAATATTTGGTGGGGATTACGGTTATCAATTCCGTAATCCCCACCGTTATTTTATGATGTTTTGGATTTATGCCAATTCGGTGCGGTCGTGGCGGTCGAGGTTGCGATAGCTGATGGCTTCTGAGATGTGTTCAGGCAGGATATTCTCCGAGCCGGCAAGGTCGGCAATGGTGCGCGCCACCTTGAGGATGCGGTCGTAGGCTCGGGCGCTCATGTTGAGGCGTGTCATGGCGTCTTTCAGGCGTTCAAGGCCAGCTTCGTCAACGGCAGCATATCGGCGCAGCATGGCCGAGGTCATCTGTGCGTTGCAGTGCACGGTTGGCTCGTTGGCATAGCGTTGGCTCTGTATCTCGCGTGCTTTCACCACACGGGCGCGAATTTCCGCCGATGTCTCGCCATCGGTGGTTGATGATATTGCTTCAAATTCTACGGGTTGCACATCCACCTGTATGTCTATTCGGTCTAAGAAAAGAGGGGCCGCTGATTGTCCCACTTTTTGGCTCGCTCCATGCCATCTAGCACTACGCCTACGATGATTTATCAAGGACATAGATGAATGGCCATTGTTTATGTTCACGATGCAAAGATAATACTTTTGTTTAATTAGTCGAGCCTTTTTGATTAGAATTGCTCCATTGTGCATAGACTCTATACATTCCCACATGGGCCAGGTGAATTTCTGATAGACAGAATCTAAGGAATGTATTTCGACGAGGTTGAGTCCGATAACATGTTTTTTGAGGTCTGTATTGCGGTATTGCTTCTTTACGACAGCATAGGCGCGTCCCAGATCCTCAAAAATGTAGGGCGCAACGTCGGCGAAAGGTTCCGATTCAAGACCATCCATAGTGATAATATAACACTCGGGAACCACATCATTATATGTGAACCCCCACCAATATGCCACTATCTTCGAACAGATAAATAGGTGACGCAGTTTTATTCTTCAAAAAGCAGCAATTTTATTGATAAAAAAATGCAAATGCGAAATATTATCATTAACTTTGCTGCATCACAATATGAGAAGAATGGAAAGTACGGGGATTATAAAGAACGCAGGCCTAAAAATTACTCCGCAACGTAAAGTGGTTTATGAGGTTATGATGGAATTGCGTCATGCTGCCA
>CAJLWM010000014.1 GCA_905210415.1 uncultured Prevotellaceae bacterium | reverse complement strand
TCTGTGTAAAATTGGGCATTAAATTCCGAAAAAACAAATGTTTTATCAAAAAACAAATGTTTTTTCGGAAATCAGTAATTCGCGGGGGGTGCGAGTGTTATTTAAGCCACTTGACGATGTCTTTCAGTGAGTTTTTCTTACCGTAAAGCATTATGCCAGTGCGGTAGATTTTGGCTGATACGGCAGTGAGCCCAATGGCTGTGCCATAGAGGAGTGCGATGGATAGCAGCATCTGCCAGGCGGGTACGTCGTAGGGCAGGCGCACCATCATCACCATAGGCGATGTAAATGGTATGATTGAGCACCAGAATGCCACGTTGCCGTCGGGGTTTTCCATGCATGCCATCGATGCGTAGAGCGCCACGATGATGATAATCATGATAGGGGTGGTGAACTGCGATGCGTCGCTGGCTTGGTCTACTGCCGAGCCGAAGCCTGCAAAAAGCGATGCGTAGAGCAAAAATCCGCCGATGAAGTAGATCACGAAGAATGTGATGATTTGCACATAGTTGACGTTCATAAGCATTGAGAATATGTCGGTCATCATGTTGTCGTCGCCGAGTTGTGATGCCGCGTCGCTGGCTGCGCCGATGGCTTCAGGCGATGCCATTGCCGAACCAAGCACGCTCATGCCGAAGATGCTGGCTGCTATGCCGAGCAGCAACACCCAGATGGCCACTTGGGTGAGTCCCACAAGCGCCACGCCCACAATCTTGCCGAGCATCAGTTCCAGTGGTTTGCAGCTGCTCACTATCACTTCCACGATGCGGTTGGTCTTTTCTTCGATCACGCTGTTCATAATCATTGCGCCATACATGAGCACGAAGAAATAAGATAGCATCGACAATGCCATGCCGATAATCATGGAGATTTCGGTAGAGGAAATCTCCTCATCGCCGTTGTCGCTCCACTTGATAGAGCGCACGTCTACTTTCACATTGCATTCCTTGAGTATTTTGTCGAGTCCGTCGATGCCGTATGATTTTATCTTGGCGTCGGTGAGTGTCTCATCCATACAGTCTTCTATGTGGCTCTTTAGGTCGAGGCTCACCGAGCTCTCGCTGTAGACGAGCAGCTGCTTGGTTTTCTCTATGTCCTTGGGAATTACCACTATAGCATACAGTTCGTCGCCCTCCTTGTCGTAGATTTGGCGAGGGTTGCCATTGGTGGCTTGGTCGTAGGTCTTGAAGGTGAACGATTCGTTGCTGGTGATGGTGCTGGCATATTTGCCGGTTTCGTCTACAATAGCCACCACTTTCTCCTCGCTGGTGCTATTTATTGTAGCCAGCAGAGCGGGTATGGCACCCAGCAGGATTATAAGGAATGGCATGAGAATGGTCATCACCAAGAATGACTTTTTGGCCACCAGCGACAGGTATTCGCGTTGGATAATCAGGAAAAATCTATTTTTGTTCATTGCGTATGTCCTCCTATATTATGTTATTGTTTGATGCCTGTCACGGTTTCAATGAAGATTTCGTTCATTGTCGGCAGAATTTCCTGAAAACCAGTGAGCGTGTAGTTGGAATTGAGATGATTGATGGCTTCGCGCATGCTTGTGCCGGTTTGCAGGCGTATCACCGACTCGGTGCCGCCATAGCCATTGGGCGTGGTGCTCACTATGTTGTAGAGTGAGTCGTCGGGGGCGATGGCGCCCTCGGCCACAGTCACGCTGATGGTGTTTTTCTTGTAGCGTTGCTTAATCTCTGCCACGTTGCCCTGCAGCACCACCTCGCTGTGGTTGATGAGCGAAATCTCTTGGCAGGTGGCTTCCACCGACTCCATATTGTGGGTGGAGAAAATCACGGTTGCGCCCTCGTTGCGCAGGCGGATGATTTCCTTTTTCAGTATTTCGGCATTCACAGGGTCGAATCCCGAGAATGGTTCGTCGAAAATCAGCAGTTTCGGGCGGTGTATCACGGTGCCGATAAACTGCACCTTCTGGGCCATACCCTTCGATAGTGTTTCAATCTTCTTGTTAGCCCATTCGGTGAGGTCGAAGCGCTCGAGCCAGGTGCGCATTTCGCTGGTGGCTTCGGCTTTACTCATGCCCTTGAGACGGGCGAGATAGATGATGTGGTCGGCAACCTTCATCTTTTTATATAATCCGCGCTCTTCGGGCAGATAGCCTATGTTGCATACGTCGCTTGGTTTGGCTGGTTGCCCGTTAAACAGCAGTTCGCCGCTATCGGGGCGAGTGATCTGAGTGATAATGCGTATCAACGATGTTTTGCCAGCCCCGTTAGGACCAAGCAGCCCGTAGATGGAGCCTTCCTTCACTTTTATGCTCACGTGGTTGAGGGCGGTATGTCCGCTGTATTGCTTCACCACGTCGTTTGCTTCGATAAAATACATAGTATATCGGTTTTGTTTTGATAAGTTCTAAAAAAATTTGCGATTCCTTGCGGCCCAACACCTTGTTTGCAGTAGGGGCGGCTACTGCCGCCTGAAACTGCCGTTGCTTGAAGTTGTCAGTTGCCTGAAGTCAATCGATACAAATTAGACGCAAAAATACCCCAAAAAATCACACACCCCACCATTTTTTCAAAAATTTTTACGACGCGCTCGGTCCTGCCTATAATTTGGTCGTGTGAAATCACGAAAACGAGGAGTATTTACAAATTCTCGTTCAAAATATTGGCAATTGGCTTCTTTGTTGTCGCATCCCCACACGGTATATGGGGTCTTTTGCTTTGTTAAACCCTGATATTTCACGATGCGGTGTCCTGTGCCACACCATGGACATTGTTCGGGGTTTTGGCTTGTTACGTGATTTATTTCTGTAACGAAAGGCGAAGGCGTGTTGTTGCAATAAAGCACAACTGTGTGTGTTTTTGCGCGTGTTATGCCTACGTAAAACACACGACGCTCTTCGGCATACTCAAAGTGCTCAGGATTGCTCAGAACGTAGTCGAGCACAGGGTCGTCGGAGATTAATGAAGGGAATCCGTATAAGCCGCTGTTGCAGTTTATGAGGAACACATAGTCGGCTTCAAGGCCTTTTGATCCGTGTATTGTCATGAATTTTATGCGACGGTTGGCGATGGTGAGCATTACGTTGTCGTTGATGTATTCCATGCCTATTTGTGGCGAAGCCAGTGCGCGCACATCAAACGAATATCGCGAAATGATATATGCTGATTTGCCAGCAGGGATGTTTGGAATCATTCTCTGCAATAGTGATTGCAGGTGGGTATTGTCGTTGTAGCCAACAAAACTTAGCTTTGTTTCTGGTGGGTTTACGGTGCGTGGATGCACGTTCTTCTTGTGTTGTAGCGGATTGTTTTGAATAAATTGAGAAGATTCCTTTATCAGAGGGTCGCCAAATCGGTAGGTGGTTTCGATTTTGCATAGTTCGGTGAATCCGAAGTATTTGGGAAACTCGGAGAATAGCGACAGGTCGCTGCCAGAGAATCGGTAGATCGATTGCCAATCGTCGCCCACGCAATATAGTTTAGTCATTGGAGTGTCGGTTCGCAGTGCTTGCAAAAAGCGGTATCTATCGATGGAGATATCTTGAAACTCATCAATCAGTATGTAGTCATATTTTTTTGTCCACTTGTGCTCGTTGCAGTATTTTGTGGCTTTGATGATTGCGTCGGTGAAGTCCATTTCATCGTTTTGGGCAAGCGCCTGTTGGTAGCCGTCCCAGAGCGGTTTCATAATATTGTCGATGACGAAGATGTCTCTTTTTGAGTTGTGCTGTTGTGCCACATCGCGTATTTCATCCACGCTCTTGCCGTTGGCTTTCACGAGGTTGATAAAACTTTGTGTCATTTGCATCAGTGCGTTTTCCAAGCTCTTGTTGCGCGAAATAATCTTGTTCATCAGGCTGTCGGAGGTTTGCTCATGAATGGGAACGCCAGCTTTTGTCAATAGGTCACGCAGGTGTGTGCGAATATTGCCCCTGTGAAAATCGGCACTTTGAGTGTAGATTAATTGAGTGTGATAAGTATTGTGCGTATTTGCTTTCCATTCTACACCCTCTTTGTAGCGTTGGTTGGCTTCAAACCAACCATCGGGACGACCGTTGCCAAACCATTTTGGCACATTGCCCAGTGCGTCGAGGGCATAGTGCTCAAGATAAAGTTTGCGCTTAGCGCCCGATTTGTCGGTATAGTATATCGTGAAATCGGGGCGATATTGTCGGTATTCTTCGGTGTAAACCTCATGTTCATACGGCTCTTCATACTTAAATGCGATGCCAAGTTCGGTGAGGTAACTGCATATCTTTTTTTCTTCTTCACTTTTGGTGAAGATTGTTTTTCCGTCCTTGTCGGGATACAGGGCAATTACGCCATATTTCTTTCTGTCGCGATAGTAATCTACTGAGTTGAGGTAGGAGTGCTCTTCTTTAACCAGCGATTTGTAGTCAGTGAGATAGTTGAGTATGGCATTTCTGAAAATGGAATTGCTCAATTGGTCATAGAAAACCTTTATGAAAAGGTCGTTGCCGGCAATTGACGGCTTTTTGCCCTCAATGTGCGCAATGATTGTCATTGCGAGTTTGTGGAAGGTCATACACGAAAGCCCCGTTCCTTTCAGTCGGGTGGTGAGTTCGTCAGAAGCCTTGTGAGTGTATGTGATGGTGAGAATGCGCGATGGGTCAACCTTGCGTTGTCTCACGAGGTATAGCAGTTTGCCAATCATCGTAGAAGTCTTACCGCTGCCGGCACTACTTATCACCAGGCAGTTGTCTTCTAATTTCACGATTGATTCTCGCTGTTGGTTGTCGAGAGGGTAATCAAGGATGTTGTCGAAAAACTCGCTTTGTTGCAACATTTCTTTGTTCACGAATTTTTCGTTGTGCTCTTTTCGAATTGTGTCGATGCCTTGAATTGCGTCAAGCAGACGGTCGGCATTTTCAAGTCGCTCCAAAGCATTGTTGTTGTGGAGGAATTCCAACTTTGTGAGGTGGTCTTTTGTTTCGTTGATGAATTTGTCTTTCTCCGATGCGGTGAAGTAGTGCTCTGAATGAAGTAGCACATTGTAGAAGTGGTCGATATACTGCTTATAGCACGGCTTCAGTGATTCCACGGTGTCGCAGATTTTTGCCTCAATCAGTTGGGCTTGTCTTTCCTGCTCTTTTTGTTCTTCGATGGCCCGTAAGGCGTCGTCGCGCCTCTTTTTGATTACAAAAAGCGTGATGGAAATTGCAAGCATTATACCTAATATGATTCCTAAAACGGTCATTGATGCGAAATGCGATAGGTGGCAGGAGTTAATAGAATAAAAATCACTGCTATCGCTTGTCGGTGGGGCGAGGGATGGCAGTGATTTGCTTATTGCGTGGCGAAGATTATTGCTTAATCTTGCGCACCATGATTATCTGTGTAGGGAAGTGGTCGCTATATCCATTGAGGAATGCTCCGCCTGAATAGGTGCGGTGTGGGTATCCCTTATATTTTCCTTCTTTGGTTTGCAGGAATTCCATATTGAGCACTCGGTGGTTGAGGTAGGTGAGATGCTCGCGGTTGCTGCGCAGGAAGTAGTCGTTGATGATGATTTGGTCGAAGAGATTCCAACTGCCGCCGTAAGCCAGCGAACCCACGCCCTTGTCGAGTGTAGCCCACCAAGGGTTGTACAATCCGCCTTGTGGCACGTCCTTGATGTTGCGCTTGGCGCCAAGCACCATGGCGCAGCTCTTGTCGTGAGGGTCGTCGTTGAGGTCGCCCATTATCACGATGCCTTGGTTGGGGTCGTCTTTGAGCAGCGAGTCAACGGTGAGTTTCACGCGTGCGGCAGCCGCCTCGCGCAGAGGGCTTGATTGCTCTTGTCCGCCAAGGCGCGATGGCCAGTGGTTTATGATCACGCTCACTTTTTCGCCTCCGAGCAGACCGGTGACGCACATTTGGTCGCGTGTGCGGAAGTTAGGACGGTCGGGCATAATCAGAGGGGTGTTTACCACGTTGAGCACGCGGAAAAATCGAGGGTTATAGAGCAAACCCACGTCGATGCCGCGGCGGTCAGGCGAATCGTGATGCACGATTTGCAAGTGCCATTTGCGTATTTCCTCTTGCTTCACGAGGTCTTTGAGCACGCTGATGTTTTCGATTTCCGACACACCGAGAATGGCAGGACCATAAGGGGTGGAAGCGGTAGCCATTTGGCTTATGGCATAGGCCAGATTGTGAAGTTTTTTGTAGTATTTCTCAGAGTTCCATTGGCGAGCGCCGTTAGGTGAGAATTCCTTGTCGTAGGTGCCATTGTTGTTGATGGTGTCGAACAAGTTCTCAAGGTTGTAGAATGCCACGCCGAAGGCTTCATAAGAGTTTTCGCTGTCGGTAGCGTTGCTTTTCTTTTGCTCGATGGTAGCCGATGTGAGCAGTAATATCACTGCCGCCAATGCCAATAGTTTCTTCATGTGTGTATACTCTTAAAAAAGTGGTGTTGTTTAAAAAAAATCTTGTTGATGATGTTTATTCTATGTGGAGTAGTTTCTTGAATAGAGCCACGGTCTCGGGTTTACCGGTGTATTTGCCGAGGTCTTCGCTCATTTTGCAAGTGTCGTTGAAGTCGCGCTTCTCGGTGATTTTTATCGCCACGAGCTTTATCACGATGTTCATAGGCGAGAATCCCCAGCCATAGGTGTCGCAGGTGATGTGAGTACCAATGCCGTAGCTGTCGATGCAGCGGTCTTTCACGCGGTCGTGTATGGCGAGAGCGCGGTCGGTGTCGAGCGCGTTGCTGAAGATTATCTGCTTGGTGCGATAGTCCACGCCGAGCTCTTTGTATTTCTGCTGTATCTTCTGCACTTGCTCCAACTCGTCGCCGCTATCGATGCGCAGGCCGGCAAACACGCGGGCGAAATGCTCCGAGAAGTTGTCGGCAAATGCTTTAAATCCGAATGTGTCGTAGAGGAAGATTCCGAGCGAACCGATGTAGGTCTTTTGCCACATGTCCATGGCGATGTTGTTGGCCTCTTGAGGGCCAAACATGCCAGCGATGCCGGCAATCCACTCGTGAGCCATGGTGCCGATAGGGGTCACATCGTGCTTCATGGCGAGGTAAACGTTGCTTGTGCCGACAAATTTGCCGGTGCTCACCTGCTTAGAAGCGTCGATGAATGCTTTCACAGCCACGTCTTCGGCATCGAACGACAGGCGTCGGCGCAAACCAAAGTCGGTCACCACCAATCCGCCCTCAAGCATGCGTGTGGCTTTGCGGTAGGTGAGGTCGTAATATTCCTTCATGTCCACCTTCTGCAGGTTGCCGGTGATGGTGTGGTGCAATTGCGAGATGATGGCAAGTATTTGCACTTCGAGCAGCACCGTTTGATGCCAATATCCCTCGAAGGTGACGTGCAGATGGCCCTCAGCATCTTGGCTGATGTCCACCCAACGAGAGTCGTAGCGGAAACCGCGCAGATAGGTGTAGAACCATGTTGGCAGGTAGTAGCACTTGCGGGTCATAAATTCCTCCTCCTTGCGAGTGAAGCGCAGGTCCTCGAGATATTTCACTTGGCGTCGCACCTCGTCGGCAAAGCCTTTGGGGTAGACGGTGTTGTTGCGATCTACAAATTGATATTTCACCATAGCGCGAGGGAAACAGTTGAGTATGGCGCAGCACATGGTGAGTTTGTATAAATCTGTGTCGGTGAAGTGTGTTATTATCGGTTCCATATTAATGTATATTTACATCAGCAGGTGTAGTTGTTATGTTATCAAAGTTCAAAGATATAAATTTATTTTGACAAAGCCGTATCAATCAGCAAAAAAGCGCCACAATCAGCGTCTAAGCGGTATTATTGTGCTATTTTGATGCTTGCATGAAACGATGTCTGTGCATTGCTATGCTCCTGTGTGAGGCTGAATAATAATCGTAAAAAAATGCTTGAATATACGGATGGATATTGTAAATAAGGCGTTTTTCAGCGATTTGACCGAAATGTGACATTAAAAATAGTGTAGAATTGGAAATAAATGTTTAAATTTGAAGATTGTTGAATAAATGCCATAAAATGCACATTGTTCACAAGTAAACGAGTTAATGCATAATAAATAAACAAAAACAAACTACAACAAGAAATCTTATGAGATTAAAACTGTTTTTGCTGCTATGCCTATTGGTTGCATTGCCTGCGTTGGCACAACGCACTGGTGTGAAGGGTGTAGTGGTGGATGCTAAGACAGGATTGCCGGTTGTGGGAGCCACGGTGATGCTCGACGATCAGGGCATATCAGTGACCAGTGGCCCGAATGGCGATTTTAGCATCTCAGATGCCGTGGCCGGTAACGACCGCCTCTTGGTGTTGAGTTACGGTTACAAAGATTGGTCGCAAGACGTGATTATCACTGCCAATGTGGTGGACAATCTCGGTACTATCAAACTGGCAAATCTTGCCGACGGATTTGGTGAATCAGACGACTTTATCCTGAGTGAATCGCAGATTGAGGACGAGGAGGGCAATAGCCAGTCGATAGCCACACTCAGCGGTGCCTACGACAACGTGTTCTACCAAGCAGCCAGCTACGATTTCAGCCTTATGCGCTTCCGCATACGTGGCTACGATGCTGAGTTCACACAGACTATGATTAATGGCGTGTCGTTTAACGACCCTGCTCGCGGACGCTTCAACTACTCGATGATGGGTGGTATGAACCAAGCGTTTAAGAACAAGAGCATCGGCATGGGCCTCGAAGCCACCAATTATTCGTTTGGCGACGTGGGCGGTGCCAACAACATTGCCACTTATGCCAAGGATTACGCTCCTGGCACACGCGCCAGCGTGGCCTACACCAATGGCAACTACTATCTTCGCGGTATGCTCACTCACGCCACAGGCCTCCGCAAAAACGGTTGGGCCCTCGCTGCAAGTGCAGTGACACGATATAGCCACGAGGGTATCGTGCCTGGTTCGTTCTACAATTCTTGGGGTTACTTCCTTTCTGCTCAAAAGGTGTTTAATCCACAGCACTCATTGTCAATCACTACATTCGGTGCTCCTACCAAGCGTGCTGCCAACACTGCCACCTTCCAGGAAGTATATGAGTTGACCGACAACAACCTCTACAACCCAAACTGGGGTTGGCAAAACGGCGAAAAGCGCAATGCCAAGGTTGTGGAATCGTTCGACCCAACTGCCATCGTGAACTGGATATGGACGCCATCGGCAAACGTCACACTCAACACTGGTGTGGCTGTGCGCAAGTCGTTCTATTCATCTTCGGCTCTCAACTGGTATAACGCTGCCGACCCACGTCCTGACTACTATCGCTACTTGCCTTCATACTACGACGATGAAGACACCAAGGGCGTATATCGCGTGAAGTGGGCGTTCGACCAATCGTTCAGCCAAATCAATTGGAATGGACTCTATCAGACCAACTACCTCAATAATTTGCAAGCCGACAACACAGGCGTTGAAAAGGGGTCTACTTATATCGTTGAAAAGCGCCACAGCAATCAGTTGAACACTATGTTTAACTCGGTGCTCAACGCTCGCCTCAACGACTATCTCACTATGCAGGCTGGTGTGGGCTTGAATTGGTCGAAATCATCTTACTACAAGACAATCAAGGATTTGCTCGGTGGTCGCTATTGGACCGATACCGACCAATTCTCAGAGCGCGACTATCCTAACGACAAGGATATGCTGCAAAACGATATGAACAACCCTAACCGCAGGGTGGGCGTAGGCGACCGTTTCGGTTATGACTACGACGTGAATTCGTTCAGCGCAAATGCTTGGATTCAAAATATGATCAATCTCAACCGTTGGGATATCAACTACGGCTTGACCGTAAGCTACACTCAATATCAACGCGATGGACACATGCGCAATGGTCGTGCACCTCAAAACTCTTATGGCAAGGGCGTGATGCACGAGTTTGACAATGCCGGCATCAAGGCAGGCGTTACATATAAGCTCGACGGCCGCAACAACTTCTCTGGCCACTTCTACTATGGCTCAAAGGCTCCGTTGTTTGACCAAGCTTACGTGTCGCCACGCATCAAGGACGATGCTATTAGCAACCTTCATAGCGCTCGCATCCTCTCTGGCGACTTGAGCTACAATTTCAATTATCGTCGCTTCATGGGTAGCATCACAGGCTACTGGACAAATATGAGCAACATGACTGAGCGCACATCGTTTTACGACGACCAGTTCCGCACATTCATGAACTACGTGCTCACAGGCGTGAAGAAGACCTATAAGGGTGTGGAAGTAGGCGTGGCTTATCGCATCACACCATCGTTCACCGTTATGGGTGCTGCTTCTATCTCACGTCATCAGTATAAGAATCGTGCACAGGGTACTCGCAGCTACGAGAACGGACAAGCTGCCGATACCACCCAGACTGTGTATCTCAAGAATTTCTATGTTGGTGGCACACCACAACAAGCCTACAATATTGGATTTAAGTGGAACGCTCCTGGCATGTGGTTCTTCGAGGTAAACGGCGTGTATATGGCTGACTCTTACGTTAACCTCTCGCCAGTGCGCCACGAGGCAATGCCTAACCTGTATAAGGTGTGCGAAACCGAAGATGCACTAAAGGCTAAGTTGGCTGAAATCACTCGTCAAGAGCGATTAAACAACAACTTCGTGCTCAACTTCAGCATAGGCAAGTTGATTTACCTCAACCGCACCGCTTCGCTCAACCTTAACTTGAATGTTGACAACGTACTTGACAACCGCAACATTCAGACATCGGGTTATCAGCAAGGCCGCTTCGACTACACCAACTACAACACCTCAAAGTATCCTAACAAGTACTACTATGCACAAGGCATACGTGCTTACCTCAATGTGGGTGTGAAATTCTAAACAACTAAAACAACGATAAATAAAACAATCTCTTACATTATAATATAAGAACTATGAGAAATCTAAAGTCATATTTCAGCATGATGATTCTGGCAGGGGCTGCGATTTTCAGCAGCTGCTCTGATGACTTCGACACCCCTCCAATGATTGTGCCGCAAGCAAGCCGCACGGCAAACATCACCATTGCCGACTTTAAGGCAAAATATTGGCAAGACGAAGTCAATTATATCAAGGATGTCAAGGACGACGATGTGATTGCAGGTCGCGTGATCAGTTCCGACGCTACTGGCAATATCTATAAGAGCCTCGTGATACAAGACGCTACTGGCGCTATTGCCGTATCGCTCAATGGCAACAACCTCTCTAACACCTACCGCATCGGTCAGGAAGTGGTAATTAAGATGAAGGATATCTGGGTGGGTAAATACAATTCACTCCAACAAATCGGTTATCCTGAGTTCTACGAGAAGAACCAAGTGTGGGAAGCAACATTCTTGCCATTGGAAACATTTGAAAACCACGCAGAGCTCAACGGTCTGCCTCGTCCAGCCGACATCGACACCATCACTACCACTATCACAGGCCTCTCAACCGACGCTGCTGGCTTGCGCAAGTGGCAAAGCCAATTGGTGCGCTTCAACGACGTGAAGTTTACCGATGCTGATGGCAAGGCTACATTTGTTACTGGTGGCGCTACTACCAACCGCACCATCGAGGATGCTGGCGGCAACACCATCATCGTGCGCACAAGCAACTATGCTTCGTTTAAGGAAGACCTTCTCCCTGTAGGCTATGGCTCAGTAGTGGGTATCTTGAGCTACTACGGCTCAAACGCAAGCAATGGCGCTTGGCAATTGCTCCTGCGTAGCGCCGACGACTGCATCGAGTTCTCTACCGACTTCAGCGGTGTGGAATCACAACCTTGGACTGTAGAAAAGGCTATCTCTATCCAAAACACTGGCCGTGAAGGTTGGGTAGGTGGCTATATTGTGGGTGCTGTGGCTCCAGAAGTCACTGAGGTAAAGAGCAACAAAGATATCGAATGGACTGCTCCTACCACTCTTGGCACCACTTTGGTGATCGGTCCTACACCTGATTGCACCGACTACACTAAGTGTCTTGTAGTGGCATTGCCACAAGGCTCTGACTTCCGCGCTCAAGCCAACTTGGCCGACAATAAGGAAGTGTATAAGACTGAAATTAAGGTTAAGGGTACTATGGCTACCTGCCTTGGCACACACGGTATCACAGGCAACACTGGTTCGACCAACGAATTCCGCCTCACAGTGTCTACTGGCGGTCTCACTGGCATCAAGGAAGGCTTCGACTCTGGTCTGCCTGCTGGATGGCTTAATGTACAAAAGAAGGGTACTAAGGCTTGGTATCAAACCACATTCAACGACAATGGCTATGCTGCAATGACTGGCTTCAAGGGCACTGCTCCTTTCGACTCTTGGCTTATCACTCCAGCAATCAATATGAATAAGGTGGAAAAGAAGGTGCTTAACTTCCGCACTCAAGTGAACGGTTATGGCGCTACTACCACTAAGTTTGGCGTTTATGTGCTCACAAATGCCGACCCAGCTTCTTGTACTCCAGAGCAACTCAACGCTAAGTTGGCTACTGCTCCTGCCACTGGCTACAGCTCATGGGAAAACTCAGGCGACATCGACCTCAGCAAATACACTGGCACAATCTACATAGGCTTCCGCTATGAGGCTACAACTGATGCCAACTTCGCCACTTGGTGCATCGACGACGTTACCCTTGGTGAAGTGAGCGGTGACAACCCTGGCGGTGGCGGCGACAACCCTGACACTCCATCGGTAAGCGGCACATCGGCCGACTTCGAGACATTCAATAAGGGTGTGGCAGTAGGTTATTACGGCACTTACACCACTACACAAGGCTGGACTGCTAAGAATTGCAACATCTTGCAAGGTGGCAATGAAGACAATAACCCTACATTTAAGTTCATCGGCATTAATGCTGAAGGCAAGCCATACTTCGCTGCTTGTATGAACGGTAACACCACAAAGGTGGGTACTATCACATCACCTAAGTTGTCGGGCGGCATTTCTAAGTTGTATTTCCACTATGGATATGCTTACGCTGAAACCAGCGGAATCTCGTTTAAGGTGGAAATCATGAAGGATGGTCAGGCAGTAAAGACTTTCACAATCACAAAATCGGCAAGCGAATGTGCTAAGCTCACTGCTTATGAATACAGTGCAGAAGTGGGCGTGGAAGGCGATTTCCAAATCGTGTTCACCAACCTTTCACCAAGCAAGGCAAGCGACAAAAACAAGGACCGTTACGCCGTTTGGAATGTGTATTGGGATAAGAAATAATGTATAAAAAACGTTAGCACCTAAGTCATTGCTGCGTAAATAAATATTTGCGTGCCGCCCGGAGAAAAATCGAAAATTCTTCGGGCGGCATCGTTTTTTATCATTATTATTCGCAAATACCACCTAAAATGGTGAAAAATAGGCGATTTGTTAAAAATAAAGTTGAATTTTGTTGTTTAATCTAAAAATCTTTTCTACATTTGCCTCACATATACTAACTCAACGAAAAAACGATCTTAAATTATGAGGAAACTATTACTTTCTTTTCTAATGTTCGCTGCAACAGTCGCAATGGCTTGTGCAGCAGAAGTGACATTCGACCTTACATCTGGTTATAAAAATGCTGAGGATGTCACACAAATTATCAAGGATGGCGTTACTTTGGACCTAAGCAATGGTACAAATAAAAGCAATGGCCCAAAGTGGTATAATACAGGAAAAGCATTGCGTTTGTATGCAAGCAATACTATGACTGTCACAGCAACCGGAAACATTGAAAGCGTAACATTCACTTTTGCTGATAAGAGTTACACTATGAATGCTTCTGAAACTGCGCTTGCAAATGTCTCTGTAGGTACATATACTGAAGAAACTACAGCTGGTAAATGGGTAATTGGCACAGCAAAAACTGCAACAATCACTCGTGGCGGTACAAGTGGCCATGCTCGTATCCAAAAAATTGTAGTTGTAACAAAAGCAGCAGATGGTTCATTAGCAGCTCCATCATTCTCAGTTGCTGCTGGTACATACTACGAAAAGCAAACTGTAGCTATCACTAACCCTAACACTACTGGTAAGGTATATTACACAACTGACGACAGCGAACCTACTGCTGCATCTACTGAATATACTGCTCCTGTAGTTATCGAAGAATCGGCTACTCTCAAGGCTATCGTGATCGATGGTGAAAAGAAGAGTGCTGTTACTTCTGCCGAATACACTATCGCTGACCTTCCTGAGGTGGCTGGTATCGCCGACTTCTTGAAGCTCAACAAGGGTGAAAAGGCAAAATTCAAAAATCCTATCGTAGTTGCTGCTACTTATAAGTCTAAGGGTGGTTCGGTTTCTTACTACTGCTCTGACGAAACAGGTGGTATTCAACTTTTCGATGCAACAGGCAAGATTCAAGAATACAAGGCTAAGGACGTGATTCCTGCTGGCTTCGTAGCTGAATACGACCTTTACAATGCCATTCCAGAGGCTATCAATATCACAGGTCTTACTCCTGCTACCGAAACAAAGGATGCTCCATTTGTTGTTACTACAATTGAGGAACTCTCTACCGATATGGTTGGTGCAGTGGTTCAAGTGAAGGGTGCTGAAATCAAGACTACTGATGCAGGCTTCACTATCAGTGACGCAACTGGTACGATCGATGGATACAACAAGTTCTCTATTGATATCGCGGCAGGCAAGAATCTCCTAATCAATGCTGTGCTCAATGTATACAGCGGCAAGATGCAGCTCTATCCTTACGCAATCAGCAACGAAGGTGGTACTGATCAAGCAGGTATTCTTACTGAAAGCAAGGTGGAAGTAGTTCCTGGTAATGGAGAAATCACTGTTTCTGGTTCTGGCGACGTAGATGTATATGATACTGAAGGCCGTCGTGCTACTACAGTGAAGGGCTCAGGCGACTATCCTCCAAAGAAGAAGACTCACGTGATTGAAACCGATCCAGGTGTCTATATCGTGGTTTGCGAAGGCGAAGCCGTTAAGGTGTTGGTTGACTAATTCCCTTGATAATTTAGATAAACAACATATATGAAGGTTGTGGTGCAATGCGCACCGCAACCTTTTTTTGGTGCGCAGGGTGCTTGCCGATGGCTTTTTTGGCGATGCTGGTGAAAAAATATCGGCTGCGTGTGTGCCGATATAGCAAAAAATGCGTAACTTTCCGTGTCGAATTAAACCCAAATCGGTCAGTAGGTCGTAAATGTGAATTATTTTCTACTGCTTGGAGTCTTTCGTTTTTTATAAGGCATCTTTTGTTTGTTTTTAACTCGCAATAGCACGCTATTACTCATTAAAAATCAATCAAAATCTGCACTTCTAAAATTCCGAAACTCTTCCAAGCCCTAATGCCCGAATTGGGTTAAAAATCAATCAAAATCTGCACTTCTAAAATTCCGAAACTTTACCAAGCCCTACTGATCGAATTGGGTTACGCGAGACGGATATTGAAAATTAGATTTATTAACCCAAATAATTTACAGATATGTTTGAAAATCAACCAAAAGGCTTGTGGACGTTAGCCCTTGCCAACACGGGCGAGCGCTTTGGCTACTACACAATGCTGGCGGTCTTTGCCCTGTTTCTTGGAGAGAATTTCGGCTTTGCTGCCGGAACTGCTTCTGAAATCTACACTTGGTTTCTCACTTTAGTTTACTTTTTGCCTCTGTTTGGCGGTATTGCAGCCGAACGTTTTGGCTATAGCAAGATGGTGGTGATAGGCATCGTGGTAATGTTTTTTGGCTACGTGCTGCTCAGTGTGCCATTGGGTGGCGGCACTTTGGCTGTGATTGCTATGGGTGCTGCGTTGCTGCTTGTGAGCGCTGGCACGGGTATGTTTAAGGGCAATCTTCAGGTGATGATTGGCGACCTTTACAACGATCCTCGTTATGCCGACAAGCGCGATTCGGGCTTCTCATTGTTCTATATGCTCATCAATGTTGGCGCGTTGTTTGCCCCTACAGCGGCTATTAAGGCTATGGAGTGGGCGCAAGTGTCGCTGGGCTATTCAAAGGCCGACAGCTATCACTTCGCGTTTGCAGTGGCTTGCATTTCGGTGATTATCTCAATATTGATCTACTACTTCGGCATGCCTACTTTCCGCCAGGTGTTGACCGTTAAGAAGGCGGAGAAGAAGACCGGGGAGAAGGCAGAGGATTTGAACCCTGCAGAAACCAAGGAGCGTATGATTTGCCTTGTGCTGGTGTTCCTTGTGGTGATTTTCTTCTGGATGGCATTCAATCAAAACGGACTTACCCTTACATGGTTTGCCGATGAGTTTACTGCTACCGAGTCAACAGGTGTTCAAAGTATGCTCTTCGACGTCACCAACCTTGTTGCTTGCATCTTCATTGTTTATGGCATCTTTGGCATTGTGCAAAGCACTGCAGCCAAGTCACGCACTATCTATGCGGCTTTGATGGTGGCGGCAATCGCGTTCTTGGGATATAAATATTCCGAGATTCCCGACGTCACATCGCTCAGCGCGCCTATCTTCCAGCAGTTCAACGCTTGCTTCGTGGTGATGCTTACCCCAGTGAGCATTGCGCTCTTTGCATGGCTTGCCAAGAAGGGCAAAGAACCTAAGGCTCCGGTTAAGATTGGCTTGGGTATGCTTGTGGCTGCCGTCGCTTATTTGATTATGACTATCTGGTCGGTTGGTTTGCCATTGTCAAATCACCCACAACACGTGGCAGACGTGACTCCAAACCTGCTTGTTGGCACATATTTGATACTTACTTTTGCTGAATTGTTGCTCTCGCCAATCGGCATTTCGTTTGTTACCAAGGTGGCGCCAGCTAAGTATAGGGGAATGATGATGGGCGGATGGTTTGTGGCCACTGCTCTTGGCAATAAATTGGTGTCAATACCGGGTCACATGTGGGACATGCCTCTACCAGTGGTTTGGGGCACTCTCATGGGCATTTGCTTGATTGCCGCAGGATTTATATTCTCGATACTCAAACGCCTCAATAAGGTGGCTTAAACCCAATTCGGGCATTAGGGCTTGGGAGAATTTCGGAATTTTAGAAGTGCAGATTTTGATTGTTTTTAATGAGTAATAGCGAGCTATTGCGAGTTAAAAACAAGCAAAAGAAGCCTTATAAAAACCGAAAAACTCCAAGCAGTAGAACATAATCTACATATACGCCCTAATGACCGATTTGGCTTAAAATCACTCTGAGAGATAATTATAAAAATAGGGTCGAATCCAGTAAAGGATTCGACCCTATTTGGTTATTACCCATTGGGGGTATTATGCTTTAGAAAGTGAGCATTGCGCCGCCAAGGATGTTGAGTTTTTGTGCGCCTTGACCGTAGAACACATCCCATTGCTTGTTCATCAGGTTGTTGCCTTCAACAAACAGAGTGAGGTTGTCGAGCAATTGATAGCTTGCACCCACTTTTAGGTTCATTGCGTTGTTGAGTTTGATGGTTTCCCAATAGTCGTTGCCGTCAACTACTTGATAGCCATACACGGCACGGTTGCCACGCATCTCATAGCCGAGCGAGATAGCCAGACGGTTGATAGGTGTAATGCGAATATTGGCGTCGACCACGTATTCTGGGCGGTCTTGACCGAGTATGCAGCCCTCGTCTTTCTTTTGAGGAGAATAGGTGAAGCGCACGTTAGCGTCTACGAGCGAGCGGTATTTATAGCCCAATTCAGCGCCTGCTTTCCATCCGCTGATATCGATGGCGCGGTAGAATGTGGTAGATGTCATATCGGCGATTGCGAAGTCAAATCCCTCTACGCTTGGCATTGTAGGAGCAAGTGCGAAGAATGGCAGGCGAGCGTCTTTGCATGAGGCAAATCCACCGAACAGCTTAGCTGAGAAGCCGCCGAAACTGCCTAAGTTAAGACCAGCCACAGCATCCACAGGGGTGTAGGTTGAGCCGTAGCGTGTGCTTGGGTTGACATAGCGGTTGAGGGCTTTCATCTGCCAGATGTGATTGATGGCCTTGCCGCCAGTGACGTCGACAAACAAGCCAGCGCCTGGAGTGAGCACAACGTCGAGTCGCACATTAGGAGCGAAGCGGAATGTGGTGCCGTCGTTGAATGATATGTCGGCGTTGGCACCGATGCGAAGCATAGCGCTTTGGCGATGCATGGTGAGGAATGGCGCGATGCGCACAATGCCGAGGCTATTGTTGGTGGCAGGAGTTGCCTTCCAAGTGTCGAGGTTGAAGATTGGAGCGTCGTTGTAGGTGACGTAGTCAAACTTCACGTTGGCACCAGCGGCAATCTGCTCGTTGATGTCGTATTGACCGCCAAGACCCACCTTTACGCTGGTTTCCTTCACGCCCTTGTAGTCGGTGAATTGCGACTTGTTGAAGCCGCTGTAGTTGAAGCCCAAGTTGATAGCGTATTTAAATCGGCGGTCAACGTCTTTGTTGCTCCAACTGCCGTTTGCACCAAAGTTTGAGAACGATTGGTTGCCGAAGTTGTCGGGCGAATAGGTGATTACTGGAGGAGTGACGTCGGTAGCCGGTGCATTGTTGGTTCCCACCATGCCGAAGTAGTTGAAGGTGTCGAAGTTGGCGTTTACGCTTATCTTCATTGTGCCTTCGTAGAAGCGGCTTGTGAAGTCGGCTCCGATAGTGTTGTCGTTGTATTTCTGCTTATACACGTCGTAGGGCGTAGTATAGATTTTCGAAGAGTTTTTGCCACCCCAAGTGCTGTTGTGTTGCACCCACAGGGCGAGGGTGTTGTTTTTGTCGTCGAGGATGCGATATCCGGCATTGCCCAGGATATTGATCTGTGAGCCGCCGCCAAGGGTGAGGTAGCCGCGACGAGCGTCGAAATTCTTGTTGGTCTGATAGCCGTAGGGCAGCATTGTAGGTATCTTGGCAGGTACGGCAGCAGGCACAGCCCAATCGCTATAATTGAGTTTCGCGTTCATGTCCACCGCATTTTTTTGAACGGCAGGCAGCGTGTTTTGCTTCACCGCCTTGCGTTCTACAGGCACGTAGTCCTTTTCAACGGTGATCTCTTTATTAAGATTTTGTGCGGTGGCACACAAGGTGAATGCACAAGCCGCAGCAATCAATGTATATTGTTTCATAGTTACTGAAATTGCTTAATGGTTGGGTTTACTTTTTCGACGATTTCCATTGACCTAAGCGGTGGTTGATATCGTTGAAGATATCTTGCTCCTTGCCAGGATAGTTGTTCTTGAGGCTCTCGAGGTATTCACAAGCCTCGAAGTCTTTGCCTTGCTTGTGATAAACGTCGGCAAGCAGGATAAATGCCTTGGCGAGCCAGTATTGGTGAGGAGTGCCTTCGTCGATAAATGTGTTGAGGGTCTTTTCGCACGATTTCAGGCTGCCGGCCGAGTATTGCAGGTGTGCAAGGCGGTAGGCTGCTTGAGCGCCCGATTCGTTGCGTACGTCCTTGGCGAGGTGTGCATAGTCGGTCTCGGCTTCCTTGGTGTTGCCAAGGTTTTCGTTAGCCAAGGCGCGATTGAGCATAGCCTCCTTTTCTTCGGCATCGTTGAGGCTGCCGAGGGCGAGGAGTGCAGCAGCGCTGCTCTTCACCTCTTTCCAGTCCTTCAGTTCCACCGATGCGCGCATGATGCCCATGTTGGCGATAATCTTATTGTCGTGCGACGAAGCCTTTTCGGCCAAGTGCTTATATGTGCTCAAAGCTTCGGTGTTTTTGCCTTGACGCATGAGAATGTCGCTCTTGATGGCGAGAGCATCTTCGGCAAACGAAGCGTCGGAAGCGCGCAGAGCCTCGTTGATGTGCGAGAGTGCGCTTTCGTATTTTCCGCCTTGATATTCGTTGCGGGCGATGTAGTAGTGAGCATTTGTCTCGTAGGCGCCATTAGGATAAGCGACGAGATAGCTCTTCATCTTGGTGATGTTGCTCTTCTCAGCCAAAGCCGCTTTTTCCGCAGCGTTGAAGGTGAGTTTTTCCACTTCTTTCACGTCGAGGTGAGGAGCGTTAGGCACGCTGTTGATAAACGAAGCATATTCCTTCAGGTTGCCGTTGTCGGCATAGATGAGCTTGAGGTCTTCGGCAGCCACTGATGCTTCCTCGCTGGTAGGATACTTGGTGATAACTTGCTTGTAGGTGGCTATAGCCTTGTGCTCTTCGCCAACATAACGCTGGTTGATGGCGAGTTGCAGCAGACCCTTGCGCGCCTCGGTGGTGGCAGGGTAGCGGCTCACGAGTTGGTTGTAGGTTTCGGCGGCCGCGTTGTTGTTGCCGTTGAGCGAAAAGGTGTTGGCCTTTTCAAGCAGGGCGCTTGGCGCGAGGCTTGAAGAAGGGAATTGCTTGAGCATATCGTTGATAGCGTCGATCTTGCCGCTGTAGTCCTTTGTCAAGCCCTTCATAATGGCTTTTTGATAGAGGGCATAATCGCCGGCGGCGTTGCGGTCGAGGCTATAAGCAGCGTCGTAGTTTTGTTCGGCTACGGAGTATTGGCGGGTGTAGTATTGGCAGTCGGCAAGGCGGTTGTAGGCGTCGGCGCGAAGCGATGTGCCCAATTGCTTGCTTGTAGCGGCGTATTCAAAGTAAGAGCGAGCCTCGCCATATCTCTTCTGTTGGAAGAGCGAGTAGCCGAGGTTGTAGTGGCCAAGGCCATAATTCTTGTTGCTTGCCGAAGTGGCGTTGATAAATGCTTTCTGATATTTCTGCGCATTAGAGAAGTTGCCAAGGCGATAGTGAGTCTCGCCGAGCCACAAGCGGGTTTCGGCAGCCAGTTTTTGGTCATACTTCTCAAGTGCGAGCGACTGGGTGAGGTAGGTCTTCGCCTTGCTGCTATTGCTGTTTGACAACGCTTGCACACCGAGTTGATAGAGCACATATTGCTTAGCGGCAAGCACCTTAGCCGAAGGATTCTTGATGTGGCTGATGCTGGTGTAAGCCTTGTCGTAGTCGGTGGTGGTGAGGTAGGCGTTGATCAGATATTCCTCCACTTGGGTGGCATATCGAGAATTAGGATATTTGTTGATGAATTGCTCGAATATGTCGATTGATTTGTTGAAAGGAGTTCTGCCGCCCTCGTTTTGAGTCACAGCGTAGTTGTAGAATGCGGTTTCGGTCACATCCTTGTCGTAATCGAGTTGGATAGCCTTTTCAAAAGCCATAGAGGCTTTGTTGAGTTCGTGCATCTGCAAGTAGCTCTGGCCGATGTAGAGGTAGGCGCTTTGCGATAGGGCGTCGCTTTCAGAGGTCATGTTGGCCAATTTGCTCACAGCCTCATCGTAGGCAGCGTTGCGGTATTGAATCACGCCGTAGGCGTATGCGGCCGAGCGCAAGGGTTCGCCCTCCACGCTGTCGAGATATTTCTTGAGATACTTTTCTGCTTCGTCATCGTTGCCGGCTTGATATTCGCATTCGCCGATGATGCGGTGCAGCTCGTTGTTGAAAGCCACGTTGTTGCCATCGGAGAGCAGCGATTTGGCGAGAGTTTCAGCCTTGTCAAATTCCTGCTGGGTGAAGTATATCTGGCATACGTAGTATTGTGCGTTGTAAGCCAATTCGCCGTTGCCCTTCACGCGTTGGAATCCGGTGAGCGCTTTGCCATATTGCTTGTTGGCATAGTCGATATAGGCGTTGTAGAAAGTGCCGGCAGCAGCGTAGCGCTTGGTGCCACTGAGCATGTTGATGTCGATGCGAGCCTGTTGGTATTCGCCGAGGCGCAACAGCGAGAATGCGCGGTGATAGTAGACGTCTTCTTGAGCATCAAGGTCGAGGGCACTGATGCGCACGTTGTCGTACTGGCGTATAGCCTCGCCGTATTTTCCGTTGTAGAAATAATAGTCGCCGATGGTGGCATAGGCACGGTCAACGTTTTTCGCCGAAGGACTTTCGGCGATGTATTTAATAAGAGCGTCGATGCACTCGCGGTTGCCGCGTTCGTATTTGCAGAGCGCGATATAGAAGTCGGCGCAATCAGCCACATCGCCCGTGATAGGCAGAGTTTTCAGATGCGACAGTTGATCGATAGCTCCGGCATAGTTGCGATTGTTGTACATTGCCAATCCTCTTGACAGGTAACCCTCAGGCGTGGTGCTGTTGATTCCCGCTTGTGAGGCTGCTGGGGTGAGCAAACAAAGTCCTAAGAATAGGTTTTTGTATAATTTCATAATTCGTATTGTTAGTTTTTGTGGTTGTTGCCCTGATGAGGTGCATAGCCACAAATGTTTTTTATCACATTATCAGGTTCTGTGTCAATCCCGTAGCGGCTTGATGAGTATGACCCACAAAAGCTATGTCAACACTTCGCCTATATAGTGCAAAGATAGTGCAAACCGAGTGCAATACAAAATGAAATTCGTTTCATTTTTATTGCTGAGGTGCAGCCTATTTTATTTAACGATAGTGCAAACCGAGTGCAATACAAAATGAAAAGTCTTTCAATTTTCTTTGCAGATAGCCTATCACTTGGTGCTGATGAGCGCTGCAATACGGCTGTAGAACGAGCGACTGAAGAGAATGCCGGCACCGAGCAGCGCGATGAAATATGAGTAGTAGATTCCAGCCATGTCAAAACCGAGCGGGAAGCAGAGCAGATACATCGCTGGCACGCCAACAACGAAATACGCCACGAATGCGTATTTCATAATTGGCCTCACGTGGGTGATGCCGCGAAGAGCGTTGGCATAGGCTATCTGTGTGGCATCGCCTATCTGATAGAGCGTGAGGTGCAGCATGTGTGCGGAGACAAGCGCCACCACGGCGGCGTCGCAGGTGAAGATGCCTGCCAACTGGCGTCCGAAGATGATGAATATGGCGCAAGCCAATACGGCGCTGGTGAGTGTGAGCACATACGAGGCATGGGCTATCTGCTTGACGCCGGTGTAGTTGTGCACACCATAGTAGTTTGCCATCTTGATAGATGCTGCGGCACCGATGCTATAGTATATCATAAATCCTATTTGTGCCATGGTGTTGATTACTTGCCATGCTGCCATGGTGTTCTCGCCAAGCCATCCGGCAAACACCGATGAGATGGTGAAAATAGAGGTCTCCATGCCTATTTGTAGCGAGATAGGTAGCGAAGTCACTGAGATGTGGCGTATCTGTTGCCACGAAATGGTACTTTCGAGAATGGCTTTGCGGTATTCGCCGTATCGTGGCGAAGCGATGAGGAAGATGATGTATGCCACGAGCATAAATACGCGCGAGATGAGCGTTGCCACGCCCGCACCGTTAAGTCCCATCTCAGGCGCTCCCCATTTGCCGTAGATGAGCATATAGTTGAGTATGATGTTCATGATGTTGCCCGAAAGCAGGATGTACATCGACACTTTGGTGTCGTTGATGGCATCGGTAAACTGGCGCAGGCCGTTGATGATGCCAAGCGGAATCACCGATGCGAAGATGAGCATAAAGTAGGGGCGAATGGTAGGCAAGAGGTTTTCGGGAAGCCCTATGAGGTGGAGGCAGAAGTAAAGCAATAGCATCGGCAGGCACCACAATAGGGTGTAGAAGAAGTTGGCTATAACGCCGTTGTATACCACTTGACCCACGCTTTTGGTGTCGCCTTTGGCAAATAGTGCGCCCACCAGCGGAGTGAGGCCATAAGAGAAGCCCATGCCGAGCATAATCACAAACACCAGGGCATTGTTGACAAACGATGCCGAGGCGAGTGCTTCGGTGCTATAGTTGCCCACCATGATGGTGTCGGCATAGCCTGTGACGATAAGTCCTAACTGTCCGAGCAGCAATGGCATACCAAGACGCAAGATTGTATAATAGTGATGACGATATTTTTCGATGTAATTCATAAACAGTGTTTGTTTGATTTAATTTTGATTAGAGTGACGTGGTAGCCGCGTGAGTGGGGCTATACGGGGTCTACGTCGTAATAAATGATCATGCTTTTTGCGCGCGAATCCAGATGGATGAGCTGCACATACACTTGGCGCAGAAATTCTTTCACCTTGGGCATGGAGTATCGAGTGTCCATCTTCAGCACAATCTGCTTGATGAAGAGTTGTTGCACACGGGCCACCATAGGTGCTTCCGGACCAAGCACGCGCTTGCCAAACGCCTCGCGCAGCATATTGCTGAATCGCACCGATAGTTCGGTGAGCACATCGTTGTCGCGGTGCTTCATATAGATGTTGATTAGGCGCGTGAATGGCGGATAGTCAAATTTCTGGCGTTGTTCTATCTCGTGGTTGTAAAAGCCCAAGTAGTCGTGCTGTTGCACAAATTTCACCACGGGGTGCTCTGGTTCGCTGGTTTGCATCACCACCATGCCTTGGCTATGCTTTCTGCCGGCTCTGCCCGCCACTTGCTCCATCATGTTGAAGGCTCGCTCGTCGCTGCGGAAGTCGGGGAACGAAATCATGGTGTCGGCGTTGAGGATGCCCACGATGCTCACGCCGTCGAAGTCGAGGCCCTTGGTTACCATCTGAGTACCCACGAGGATGTTTGATTTTCTTGCCGAGAAATCGTTGATAATGCGCTCGTAGCTGCTCTTGCTGCGTGTGGTGTCGAGGTCCATGCGCGCAATTTTGCCTTCAGGAAACACCTTGTCGATGTCGTCCTCTATTCGTTCGGTGCCATAGCCCACCACCTCGATAGCTGGTTGTCCGCACAGCGGGCACACTTCGGGCAGCGAGATTGTGTAGCCGCAATAGTGGCAGGTGAGCGAATTGAGGTGCTTGTGATAGGTGAGTGTGACGTCGCAATTGGTGCATTTTGGCGTCCATGCGCATTCGCGGCAGCGCACCATAGGCGAGTAGCCACGGCGGTTCTGGAAGAGAATCACCTGTTCGTCGCGCTTGAGTGCCTGTCGGCATTGGCTCACCAGTTCGAGCGAGAACATGCCGTTCATCTCGCGCTTTTTTCGTGCCAGTTTGGTGTCGATGATGTGCACCTTAGGCAATTCAAGGCCCTCATATCGGGTGAGCAGCGAAACCAGTCCGAAGCGGCCCGTAGAAGCCTTATAGTAGGTGTCAACAGCCGGGGTTGCCGAGCCATAGAGTGTTCTTGCGCCGTGCATCGAAGCCAGCACAGTGGCAGCATCGCGTCCGCTGTAGCGTGGAGCTGGGTCTTGCTGCTTATAGCTGGTGTCGTGCTCCTCGTCTACAATCACCAGTCCGAGGTGAGAAAACGGCAGGAATATGGCAGAGCGCACGCCAATCACTACCATCGGGTTGGTGCTGCCGAGCAACTGCTTCCAGATGTCTACGCGCTCATTGTCGCTGAATTTGCTGTGGTAGATGAGCAGGCGGTCGCCAAACACCTTTTGCAGCCTTTGGGTGAGCTGAGTGGTGAGGGCAATCTCAGGCACAAGATACAGCGCCTGCTTGCCGTTGGCGAGGGCGTCTTGTATCAGGTGAATGTATATCGAGGTTTTTCCGCTCGAGGTCACACCGTGGAGCAGGGTGATTTTGTGCTCTTTAAACGACAGGTGTATCTCGCGGTAGGCACGCAGTTGCTCATCGGTGAGAGTGGGCGCCTTCTCCACGTGTTTGCCCACGAGGTCAAAGCGGTTGATGGCTTTCTTGTATAGCGAGAATATACCCTTGTCGATGGCAGCGCGAAGCACGGGCTGAGTCACGTCGGCGCGTTTGAGCAACGCCTCCTTGGTCACTTCGGCCGGTTCGCCGTGCTGCATCCATCGCGAGAGGTCGAGATAGGCGAGCAGCAGTGATTCTTGCTTTTTGGCACGCGCCACCTTGTTGAATAGCGAGTGCAGAGCCTCTTCGTCGCCGTGATTGGCGGTGAGAGTGACGCAAGTCTCGGTCTTTGGACGATAGTTGTCCACCACCCGCTCGGCGATGTGTATGGCATCGCGCTCGAGCATACGGCTCACTATAGGCACAATATTCTTGAAACCTGTGGCGCGGCTGATCTCGTCGAGTCGCACACGTCCGCGCTGTGCGGTGAAGTCCATCACCACTCGCTCGCGGTCGTTCAGACGGTCGTCTATGGTTTCCTCATAGTCGGGGTTGATGCTGATGTAGGTTTCGCTTTCCACCTTCAGCCCCGATGGCACAGCCGCCTTATACACCTCGCCGATGGTGCAGAGATAGTAGTCGGCAATCCATTGCCAGAATTCGAGTTGCGACGGGCGTATGATAGGCTGCTCGTCGAGCATCGAGATTATCTCTTTGGTGTCGTAGCCTTGCGGCTTGGTGAAGTGCAAGGCAGTGACGATGGCTGTGTAGGTCTTTTTAGCACCGAACTGCACAAGCACACGGCAACCCACGCGCAGACTCTGTTGCAGAGCCTGCGGCACGCTATAGGTGAATGAGCCTTGCAGGGCAAGCGGCACAATCACATCGGCATACATTGGGCGTAGTTCGGGCATAAAGCGATGTTGTATTCTTATGTTATTTCACCATCGATTGGAATCGCGTAGGTATAGGAGTCTCAAAGCTCATCTCCTTGCGGGTGATAGGGTGCACAAAGCGCAGAGTGAGTGCATGCAGGGCCAAGCGGCCGATAGGGCTGTGAGAAGCGCCATATTTGCGGTCGCCCACGATAGGGTGTCCAAGGTCCTTCATGTGCACGCGAATCTGGTTTTTGCGGCCAGTGTCGAGTTCGAGTTCCACGAGGGTATGTCCGCGTCGGCGGGCAAGTATTTTATATCTGGTCACAGCCAATTGTCCCTTGCTTGGGTCGTCTACCGAATATACCTCAAACTTAGAGTTCTCGGTGAGGTAGCTGCGCACCACGCCCTCGCGGTCGCCCTCGAGTTCGCCTTCGAGCACAGCCACATATTTGCGGTTGAGCACCATATTATTCCAGTTGTGCTGCAGATTATCTTTAGCCAGACGGCTCTTGGCGAGCATCATCAGGCCCGAAGTGTCGCGGTCGAGACGATGCACGATAAACACTTGCGCCTTAGGGTTGTGGGTCTTCACATATTTGCGCATTTCGCTATATACGGTGCCTTCCTTCACCTGTTCGGTGCCCATCGACAGCACACCGTAGCCTTTGTTCACGATGATGATATCGTCGTCTTCATACACCAGCTGTATGCGTTGGTTCTTAAACACGGCGAAAGCGCGGTCGAAATTGATGGCAATCTTGTCGCCGGCATTCACTCCACGGTCGAATTGCGAGCAAGGCATGTCATTGATGGCAAATTGGTTGTGCTTGAGCATCGACTTCACCTTGGTGGGTGTGTGATCGGAGAGTATTTTGCTCACGGCAGAGAGCAGTGTGTCGTGCTCTTGAGCAGTGAAAGTGCGGATATTGTCGGGGCGACGAAAGCGGTGTTCGTCATTTCTGTTTCCTGATTGTCGCATATCGTTAATTTGGTTTGTAGCCACAAAGTTACGGAAAGAAATTTAGAACTTGCTTAAAATTGGCTGAATAAAATGAAAATGCGCCCTATCAAGCCCCGCCGATAGCGCTTTCCGAGAGATGATTAGTCGAAGAGTGACGATTCGGTATGGGTGGCTGATGCAGCGGTGGTGTCGGTTGGTTTTTGCGAGCGAAACACTTGGCTGCGCAGCGATGAGATTTTGGTTTGCAGGCGTTGCACCTCATAGACATCGGCGGCAATCACGTCGCAATAGAGGCGTAGCAGGCGAGCGCGCTTATTCTTAGGGTCGGTGGCGAGGTTGGCGTCGACTTGCTGCACAATCTGCTTCACCTGAGGGGTGAGTTGCTCTATCTCGGCGGCGGCTTCGTTCATTTTCTCTACACGCATACGGGCCATTTCCACGTATCCGCGCTCGGTGTCGAGGGTGTAGTGGCGGTGTCGAATCTTGTAAGAATTGCGCAGATGTGCATATTTCGAGAGGATGTCGATATATGCCTGTGTGTCGCTGAGTGTGATAGTGTCGAAAGTTTCCATGATTGGTGCAGTGTCTTTTTTATTATGGGTTAAAACAGACTCAATTGTCGGTCGAGCAGCTGAAACGACATGCGGTGGTAGGGCGAAGCGCCATGCTCGGCAATGGCTGCGCGGTGAGCCTTGGTGGGGTAGCCCTTGTTGTCGAGCCAGTGATATTGAGGGTATTCCTCGGCGATGCGGCACATGTATTCGTCGCGGTGAGTCTTTGCGAGCACCGAGGCGGCAGCGATGCTCATCATCTTGCCGTCGCCCTTCACAATGGTGGTGTGAGGGATGTCGTGATAAGCCGTGAATCGGTTGCCGTCGATAAGCAATGCCTCAGGGCGGATGGTGAGTTGGTCGATGGCGCGGTGCATAGCCGTGATGGATGCGCGCAGAATGTTTATTTCGTCGATTTCCTCAGGCGACACGAAAGCCACAGCCCACGCCAGAGCCTCACGCTCGATGATTGGGCGTAGCAGGTTGCGTTGTCGCTCGGTGAGTTGCTTCGAGTCGTTGAGCAGGTCGTTGCGGAAGTCGGGAGGCAGTATCACGGCAGCGGCGGTCACTGGTCCAGCCAGACAACCTCTGCCAGCCTCGTCGCATCCGGCTTCGATACGTCCTTCTATGAGATATGGTTGTAGCATAGTGGGAGTTGTGGAGGGGGTAAGTTTATAGTTTACGCTCGATGACGAAATCAAATAGAGCCTTGAATGCGTCGGTTTCGCGGCACTGAGGCAGCGAATCGAGAATCTCAAATGCTTGCTCGCGCAGTTGCATCATGCGGTTTTCGGCATATTGTATGCCGCCATTCTCCACGGTGTAGCGAATGAGCGTGTCGATTTCTTCCGACGAGAGTTGTTGTTTCTCCGATAGCGCCACCATGGCTTCGTGTTGAGGCAGATGGGTCTGCGACAGCACGTGGATGAGCGGCAAGGTGCGCTTGCCCTCGCGCAGGTCGTTGCCCGTAGGCTTGCCTATGGCAGGGTCGTTGAAATAGTCGAATATATCGTCTTTGATTTGGAATGCGAGTCCAAACAATTCGGCAAATCTCACCACGGCGGCGAGGCTTTCGGCAGGCGCATGAGCGGCATAACCGCCCACTTCCACGCAGCTGCAGAATAGGGCAGCCGTTTTGCGTCGGATGGTGTCGTAATACGATTCCTCGGTGATGAAGTTTTTGCGGGTGTTGTCAATCTGGTTGATTTCGCCAAGCGACAGCTCGCGGCCACGCTTTGCCAGCACTTTCACTACTTGTGGTTCGCCCGAAGCCACGCCGCAATTCAGCGCGGTGCTCACGAAGAAGTCGCCCACAAGCACGGCAATGTGGTTGTCCCACACGCGGTTTACGGTAGGGCGTCCGCGTCGCACCGACGATTCGTCGATAACGTCGTCGTGAATCAGCGAGGCGTTGTGCAGCAGTTCCACCGAAGCGGCAGCCATGAGCACGGTGCGCAAATCTCCGCCAAACAATTTGCCGGTAAGTATAGAGAGTATCGGGCGCAGTTGCTTGCCTTTTTTCTTTAGAAAATCGTCTACGATATGTTGCATAAGAGCATTGTCGCTGTGTAGCGATTCTGTAATTATGCAATTAAGTTCAGCAAGTTCGTGTGCTAAATCAGCCCGTATTTTGTCAAAATTTGTCATTCTTCAGATTTGTGATGCAAAAGTAGCAAATAATATTCTTTGTTAGGAATTTTTGACCTTAATATTTCAAAATACCGACAAAAAGGCGTAATTTTAAACCCAAATTGGGTCGGTTGAAACCGACTGTTGAGCCGTAGCTGCTGTGGCGGCAGGCAATGCCCATTGGATGTGCGGCACTCTAATAATGATAAAAACAACGAAAAGATAATATGATAGAACAGAAAAAACTGGTGCTACTCGATGCCTATGCATTGATATTTAGAGCCTACTACGCGCTGATACGCAGTCCGCGCTACACCTCGCAGGGATTAAACACCTCGGCAATGTTTGGATTTGTCAACACGCTTCAGGATTTGCTCAAGCGTGAGGCTCCAAGCCACATTGCCATCTGTTTCGACCCTAAGGGCGGCACGTTTCGTCACGAGATGTATGCCGAATATAAGGCTGGACGAGAAGAGACGCCAGAAGACATACGCCTTGCTGTGCCATACATCAAGCGCATCGCCGAGGCGTATAACATAGCTGTGCTTGAGGTGCCTGGATTTGAGGCCGACGATGTGATAGGCACGCTGTCGCGCTTGGCTTCCGACCGCGGGTTCCTGACTTATATGGTGACTGCCGACAAGGATTTCGGGCAGCTTGTAAACGAGAACGTGAAGATCTACCGCCCTCATTCTGGCGGCGGATATGATATAATGGGCGAAAAAGAGGTGTGCGAGAAGTTTGGCATCGACAGCACCGCGCAGGTGATAGATATGCTTGCGCTGATGGGCGATAAGGCCGACAACATACCCGGTTGCCCTGGTGTGGGCGAAGTGACCGCGGGCAAGCTCATCAAGCAGTTTGGCGACGTGGAGAATATGCTCAATCACACCGATGAAATCAAGGGCGCTTTGCGCAAGAAGGTGGAGGATAATGTTGAGAAAATCAAGTTCTCGAAGGTCCTTGCCACCATTTGTCTTGATGTGCCTATCGACTTCGACGAGCAGCAATTGCGTCGTCGTGCCATCAATGGCGAGGCGCTGCGCGAGGTGTTCAGCGAATTGGAATTCCGCAATTTCGCCACTCGCATCATCGATCAAAACGAAGGCAATGTGGGCATGGATGGCGGTGCGCCAGTGGTGGCTACATCGGCTGTTGCTGTTGCCCAGCCAAAGCCGGCTGCTGCGCCACAAAAAACAAAATCGGCTCAGATGTCGCTCTTTGGCGACGCCGAGGATGATGCCGACGATGTCGCTGCCGTTGAGGCGGTGGCTGCTCCACCCATAGCGGTGCTTCCCGAGAAGCGCGAGTATGCTATTGCCGATAACGCCGAGAAGGTGCAGAATCTGGTAGATAAGGCGCTTGGCTCATCGATGGTGGGCATTGAGATGCTTGCCGATGGCGACGAGGCTATGACCGCCACGCTGGTGGGTATGGCTGTGGCATATAAGCCGGGCGAGGCTTGCTATGTGCCTGCCGCCAACGTTCAGGCGTTGAAGCCTCTGCTTGAGAGCGATGAGGTGACATTGCTGTGCAGCGATGTGAAGCGTGCAATGGTGGTGCTGCGCCGTTGCGGCATCATGCTCTCGGCTCCATACTACGATGTGATGGTGGCTCACTATCTGTTGCAGCCCGAACGTCCTCACGCCCTCGAACGCGTGGCTGAGGAGATGCTCGGCCTTGAATGCACCGGCGAGGACCAATTGCTGGGCGCTAAGGGGCGCAACCGCAAGCGCTTTGCCGATGTGAGCCCTGATGGTATCACTCAATATGCTTGTCACCGCGCCGATGTGGTTCTCGTGCTACGCCGAGTGCTCGACGAGAAGATTGCCGAGGAAGGCATTGTGACACTGCTCACCGATGTGGAATTGCCATTGGTGGAGGTGCTTGCCGACATGGAGTATGCCGGAGCGCGAGTTGATGTGCGTGCCCTCAACGAATATTCGGTGGTGCTCACCGAGCGTATGAATGCCCTCGAAAAGGATTGCTTCGACCTTGCTGGCGAGCAGTTCAACACGGCTTCGCCGATGAAGGTGGGCGAAATCTTGTTTGACAAACTGAAAATCGACGAGAAGGCCAAGAAGACCAAGACCGGTCATTACTCAACCACCGAGGAGGTGCTGATGCGTCTGCGCTACCGCCATCCGCTGGTGGATAAGATATTGGAGTTGCGTGGCATTCGCAAGTTGCTCTCTACCTATGTCAATGCGCTGCCCGAGCTCATCAACCCTAACACTGGGCGAATACACACCACCTACAATCAGACCGTTACCGCCACAGGACGATTGTCGTCGACCAACCCAAACCTGCAAAACATACCGGTGCGCACCGACGAGGGCCGCGAGATACGCAGGGCGTTTATCCCAGCCGACGGCAACGTGTTTTTCTCTGCCGACTATTCGCAGATTGAATTGCGCCTTGTGGCTGACCTTAGCGGTGATGCCACTATGGTGGAATCGTTTAGAAAAGGTCTCGACATCCATGCCATCACGGCATCGAAGATATACCACGAACCGCTTGAGAGCGTTACCCCCGACCAACGCCGCAAGGCTAAGACTGCCAATTTCGGCATTCTCTACGGCATCTCGGCATTTGGCCTTTCAGAGCGATTGCAGATACCCCGCTCGGAGAGCAAGATGCTCATCGACGGTTATTTCGCCAATTTCCCTGGCGTGAGCGACTATATAGAGACAAGCAAGGCCAAGGCGCGCGAGATGGGCTATGTAACCACATTGCTCGGCCGCCGACGCATGCTGCCCGACATCAATTCTCGCAACGCTGTGGTGAGAGGTTTCTCGGAGCGCAATGCCGTGAACGCCCCAATACAAGGTTCGGCCGCCGACATCATCAAGATAGCGATGGTGAAGATTTTCGGCGAATTCAAGAGTCGCGGGTTGATATCAAAGATGATTATGCAGGTGCACGACGAACTCAACTTCGACGTGGTGCCAAACGAGGTAGATCAGGTGCAAGAGATAGTGCTGCGCTGCATGCAAGACGCCTACCATGGCAGAGTGCCACTCACCGCATCGCACGCCGTAGCCACCAACTGGCTCGACGCCCACTAATCCCCGCCGTAAAGGAGTAATATGAATATTATAGAAATAAATTGTTGACGTTTAAGAAATTATCGGTATGAACAAGTTCCTGAAAAATAAGGGAGGGTATCGCAATCTCAGGGTATATCGCTTGAGTGAAATCATCTACGATCTATCGATGATTTTTGCCAAGCAGTATATCAGGGCAGGGAGCCGTACGCGTGACCAAATAGAGCAAGCGGCACGTAGCGGCAAACAAAACATAGCAGAGGGTAGCGTGGCATCGACCACATCGAGCGAAACCGAAATCAAGCTTACCAACGTGGCAAAAGCATCGTTGGAGGAACTGCTGCTTGACTATGAGGACTACCTCCGACAGAACAATTTGCCACAATGGGACAAGAATCACCCTCGTACTATCCGATTGCGAGAGTATCTTAAAAGTGGCGATTTCCTAAACGCCCCCACAAAATATGCTTTGGCAATGAATGCCGAGGAATTTTGCAATCTGTGCATAACGCTCATCAATCAAGCCACTTATATGCTTCGTCGCTTGCTTGAAAGCCAGCAAGACCAATTCCTGCAACATGGCGGCATCCGCGAGCAAATGTATGCAGCCCGCACACAATACCGCACCCGCCAAAACATAAATCCCGCTGCCGGAAAATCCGACAAGTAGGATAAGGCTGACCCGTCAGACAGGTCGGACTTGTCGGATTAGCCCTACTTGTAGGGCGTGTTGTTGCAAAAAAGGGAGGTTTTTGGTGGTTATGAACTGAGTATGTGGAAATTTCTTCGTAAATTTGTAAGTTTTTAAGCGAGTAGCGATTGTTTGCTCGCACTGAAAGTGAAAATAACTAACATAACACTTTATGAATGTATCATATAAATGGTTGAAACGTTACCTCGATTTCGACCTTGAGCCAGAGGAAGTATCGGCTGCGCTTACTTCTCTTGGATTGGAAACAGATTGCGTAGAAAAAGTAGAAACAATAAAGGGCGGCTTGGCTGGTCTGGTTGTGGGCAAAGTGCTCACTTGTGTGGAACACCCAGATAGCGACCACCTGCATATCACCACCGTAGACCTCGGTGACGGTGTGCCTACACAGATAGTGTGCGGCGCTCCAAACGTGGCTGCCGGTCAGAAGGTGATTGTTGCCACTGTGGGCACAAAGCTCTATGATGGCGACAAGGAATTTGCGATAAAGAAATCAAAAATCCGTGGCGTGGAATCGTTTGGTATGATTTGCGCTGAAGATGAAATCGGTGTTGGCGGCAGTCACGACGGCATCATTGTGTTGCCAGAGGATGTGAAGGTAGGCATGCCAGCCCGTGAATATTATGGTATAGAAGACGACTATGTGATTGAGGTGGACCTCACACCTAACCGTGTGGACGGTGCTTCGCACTATGGTGTGGCTCGCGACTTGGCTGCTTGGCTCAAGCAGAACGGTAAGCCGTGCAAGTTGACTTTGCCAAGCGTAGACGGCTATAAGATGGACCGCGAAGATGGCGCTGTGGCTGTGACAGTGGAAAACACTGAGGCTTGCCCTCGCTATAGCGGTGTCACCATCCGTGGCGTGAAGGTGGGTGAGAGCCCTAAGTGGTTGAAGGACCTGCTTAGCACTATCGGTCAACGCCCAATCAACAATATCGTTGACGTGACCAACTTCATTCTTTTCGGTCTCAACCAACCACTCCACAGCTTCGACCTTGCAAAGGTGAAGGGCGAGAAGGTAGTGGTGAAGACTTGCGCTGAAGGCACTAAGTTTGTCACTCTCGACGGTGTGGAACGCACACTCACCGAGCGCGACCTGATGATATGCAATGCCGAAGAGCCAATGTGCATTGGCGGTGTGTTTGGCGGTTTGGATAGCGGTGTCTCCGACACTACTACCGACATCTTCTTGGAATCGGCTTATTTCCATCCAACATGGATCAGAAAGTCGGCTCGCCGATTTGGCTTGAACACCGATGCATCGTTCAGATTTGAACGTGGCATAGATCCAAATACCACCGTATTCAACCTCAAGGTGGCAGCAATGCTCATCAAGGAAGTGGCTGGCGGTGAAATCTGCGGCGACATCGTAGACATCAAGAGCCAGGAATTCCCAGAATTTCCTGTTGAACTCCGTTATGACTATGTGAATGGCCTTATCGGTAAGGAAATCGGTAAAGACACCATCAAGAGCATCCTCGCAAGCCTCGAAATGAAGATTGTGAGCGAAACTGATGAATGCCTCAACATATTGGTGCCAACCTATCGCGTGGATGTGCAACGCCCATGCGACGTGGTTGAGGACATCTTGCGTGTGTATGGCTACAACAACGTGGAATTTACTGATGCTGTTCGTAGCAACCTCTCTTCGAAGTCGGCTACCGATTTCAAAAACGATATGCAAGAACTCATCTCGCAACAGCTCACAGCAATGGGCTTCTACGAGATTATGAATAACTCGCTCACAGCCGTGTCGTATTACGCCGACGGTGAGACTTATCCAGAGGCAAGCGCCGTGCGCTTGATGAACCCATTGAGCAACGACCTCATGCTCATGCGTCAAACAATGCTTTATGGCGGCTTGGAGAGCATCGCTCACAACGTGAATCGCCGTAGCAGCAACCTGAAGATGTATGAGTTTGGCAATTGCTACCACTACGATGCTTCGGCCGACAGCAGCGAGCGCGTGCTTGCTAAGTTCAGCGAAAACACCGAGTTGGGTATCTGGATCACTGGTAAGAACCACGATGGCAACTGGGCCGAAGCTCCACGCGACGTGACAGTGTTTGACCTCAAGAAGATTGTTGAAGACATCTTCACACGCCTTGGCATCTTGAGCAAGGAATTGGTGGCTAAGCAAATCACCAACGACGTGTATGCTCCAGCATTGCAATACGAAAACCGTGGCGGCAAGCTTATCGCCGAAATGGGTGTGGTGGCTGCTAAGCAACTCAAGAAACTCGACATTCATCAACCAGTATACTTCGCACACATCAATTGGGACGCATTGATGAAGATGTGCGGCAAGAAGAGCGTTACCTTCACCGACCTGCCAAAGACTCAGCCAGTGAAACGCGACCTTGCATTGCTCATCGACAAGTCGGTGACATTCGACGATGTGAAGCGCGTGGTGACACAGAGCGAAAAGCGCTTGCTGCGCAGCGTGACACTCTTCGACGTGTATGAGGGCAAAAACCTTGAGGCTGGCAAGAAGTCGTATGCAATCAGCATCACGCTGCAAGACGACCAAAACACCCTTCAAGACAAGCAGATAGATGCTGCGATGAATAAGGTGATTGCAAATCTCGAAAAGCAATTGGGCGCTAAACTGCGCTAAACAATATGAGTGACTGCCTGGGACATCAACGTTATGCTCCAGGCAATCATATTTTCAGTCAAGAAGAAACAAAAAACAACAAGTAAGAAACAAATAAAATAATTCATTTTTATGGGAAGAGCGTTTGAATATCGCAAAGCGCGCATCATGGCGCGTAACAGCAAGAACAGTAAAGCATTTTCTAAGTTCAGCAAGGAAATCACTATGTGCGTAAAGGCAAGTGGTGGTGACCCAGATACTAACAGCCGCCTCCGTACACTCATCGCTTCTGCTAAGTCGGCAGGTATGCCAAAGGATACCATCGACCGTGCCATCAAGAAGGCAACCGATAAGGACACCAGCGACTACAAGGAAATCGTATATGAAGGATACGGCCCATTTGGTGTAGCAATCTTAGTGGAAGCTGCAACCGACAACAACACTCGCACCGTGGCTAACGTGCGCAGCTACTTCAACAAGTTTGGCGGCACACTCGGCACACAGGGTTCGCTCTCATTCGTGTTCACACGCAAGGCTGTGTTCACTGTTGAGGCTAAGGAAGGCGTTGATATGGACGAACTCGAACTCGAACTCATCGACTTCGGTGTAGACGAATTGTTCCACGACGAGGAAGAAAACTCTATCGTGGCTCAAGGCGATCCTGAATGCTACGCTCAATTGCAACAATACTTCGAAGAAAACGGCTTCGAAATCAAGAGCGCTGAATTTATCCGCGTTGCTAACGACTACAAGGAAGTGACTGAAGAACAACGTGAAACTCTCAACAAGCTTCTCGATAAGTTTGATGAAGATGAAGACGTGACTGCAGTATATCACAACATCAAGGAAGACGGCGAAGAATAATAGTCTGCGCCCCCTACCTTTGATGAGAACTATACATCCTGCAAGGCAACAAGCGCCATGCGGGATTTTTTTCGCCCTGTGGAAACCAGTTTCACGCCGAATTAGCGCTTGTGAGATGCGTGTGGGATAAGTAACCCCACTCACTCATCAGAAGCCCGTATAAGCGCAAAAAACGCCCCGAGAGACGCTATCTCCCGGGGCGTGGTATTTTGTTGGTCGACGGCTATTAGTCGATCATATCGAAGCCAGTGTACTTCTGTAAGCACTTAGGCACGCGGATGCCTTCTTCGCATTGGTTGTCTTCGAGCAGAGCAGCCAAGATGCGTGGCAATGCAAGCGCCGAACCGTTGAGAGTGTGGCAGAGGTGAGTCTTTTTGTCGGCACCACGATAGCGGCATTTCAAGCGGTTGGCTTGATATGTGTCGAAGTTTGACACAGAGCTTACTTCGAGCCAGCGGTGTTGAGCCTCGCTATACACCTCAAAGTCGTAGCAAATCGACGAAGTGAAGCTCATGTCGCCGCCGCACAAACGAAGGATACGGTAAGGCAATTCGAGCTTTTGGAGCAAGCCTTCTACGTGGGCAAGCATTTCCTTGTGCGACTCGTCGCTATGCTCAGGAGTGTCGATGCGAACGATTTCAATCTTAGAGAATTCGTGCAGACGGTTAAGACCACGCACATCCTTGCCATAGCTGCCGGCTTCGCGGCGGAAGCATTCGGTGTAAGCACAGTTCTTGATAGGCAACTGCTTCTCATCGAGGATCACATCGCGGTAGATGTTTGTCACAGGCACTTCGGCTGTAGGGATGAGGTAGAGGTTGTCGAGATCGCAGTGATACATTTGGCCTTCCTTGTCAGGCAATTGACCAGTGCCGTAGCCCGAAGCCTCGTTTACTACAGTAGGAGGCATAATCTCGGTGTAGCCAGCCGCGCAAGCCTCGTCGAGGAAGAATTGTATGAGGGCGCGTTGCATGCGAGCGCCCTTGCCAATGTAGACAGGGAAACCGGCGCCGGTGATTTTCACACCGAGGTC
>CAJLWM010000013.1 GCA_905210415.1 uncultured Prevotellaceae bacterium | reverse complement strand
ATAACCAAAAGGGCTGACACCTCGTGAGAAGTGTCAGCCCTAATTTATGTTATTTGAAAAAGTTTTTACCGGACAGCAATAAAAACTTAAGAACCACCGAAGAGCAATGTTTGCTGCAGACCACACTTCCAAGCGACGAAATGTTCATTCTGCCACGCAAATCTGAGGCAAAGATGAGCGTTTGGGCACAAGACGGAGTGAATCGTGCCTTGTGCGACAACCTTATCGACGATGCCGTTCTCGGCTCAGACTACACTAAGCCTATTAGCCGAGAACAGATGCGCTCTATAATGACACTACTCGTGAAAGAGATGTGCGGCAAAGATGCTACTGCCGATGCCATAGGGCTCAACGACTCAGCATTGCCAAAAAGCGGCAACGTCACACGACAGGAACTGGCTGCATACATACGCCGCACTTTGCTGTATCTGGAGCAAAATTCCGAACTGGCTTATAGCGAATACGAATCAAAACTCTCAAAATATACCGACCAAGCACAGATAGCAGCTTGGGGCAAAGAGCCAATGGCATTCTGCAACGCATTAGAACTGCTTGACCCAAAAACCGCAACCACACTTGCGCCAAACGAGATTTGCTCCATCGAACTGGCTCTTGTCACAGCAGAACGCGCCACTATGGCACACCGCACAGGATGGTATCAAGTTGTAGCTCCGGGAGAAGTAAGAGACTTCCTTGCTCCAATCGGCGTGCGCAATAACTATACGTTTGTGTCATCATTCGGCAACTGCGATCGCATCTGGGCTTCGCGTGTAAGATATGGCATGTACAAGTATCTGCCAACCACAGAACCTTTCACAGGCTCACGCTGCTTCGTGGATGCAGAAGTTATGCACCCAATACGTGCAAAGATGGGCAAAAATTATCTCAAAGGCTCAAAAGACAACGAAGTATCGATTGACAAAATTGTTGGTGGCAGCAAGAAAGCCAAGAAAAAAGGCAAAGATATCATTAAGAAAGGAGTGAAAGGATTTATGAAAATCCTGAAATAACCACACTTCTATCCGACTTATTACGTCCATCGGCGGAATTAATTTAAGCCCAATTCGGTAATTATCACCGAATTGGGCTAATTTTTATTCTACAAGCCATATGCATTCACTTCACTACCTGAGGCTTTTGCTCAGGGGCATGGGAACTACGAATGCGCCATTCCTTTGGATATAGATTATTGGCTCTATTGCCGAGATTGTTGGCAAAGCCTATCACTGCCCCACCGTGGCGCAGCAGCACATAGCCTCGCGGCGCATCGGCAAGCACAACGGCTTCTCCTCGCATATACGCCACCGCTGTGGCATAGTCAACCTCCACCTGCGTGAATGCCTCAGCACACAACTCTGTGCTAAGGGCAAGCGCATGGCTCGGCACCAGATTTTTTCCCTTGATATTGCCAATAGTGATGCCGCTATGCAGCACCTTAAGTTTATCGTTAAGTTGGGCAATCTCTGCAGCAAACGCCTTTGGTAGCGCCACCACCTCATCGCCACACACACTTAGCTCATATTTATCTGGCTCGGCAATCCATTGGCGCGCAACCGCAGGAACAGGTTGTGGCTTGGCGCCGCCCTTCTGCTTGCGTGGCTTTTGCTTTGCGTTTTGAAGCTTCACCACACCATCGGGTTTCCTAAGGACGCTCAAAAACAAACCCTCGCCATCGATGCGATGTTGCAAGAATCGATAGCAATGGCACTTGCTATTTAGGGCATACATTATGTTCCAGTCATCATCAGGGGCAAGATCGATGCTCTCTGCGCCATATTTGTCAACGATATATTCCACAATCGCTTCGTTCTCATCCCTATTGTAGGTGCAGGTGCTATAGATAAGCAATCCGCCTGGACGCAGGCATCCCCAAACGTCATCAATAATCGAATGATCGCGCTGGGCGCACTCATCTACGAGCGCTCTGCTCCATTGCGCCACCGCCTCGTCGTCTTTGCGCATCATGCCCTCGCCACTGCATGGCACGTCGGTGGCAATCACATCAAAGAAGCCTTCAAGGGGAGCGAAATCGGCAGGACGATTGTGTGTCACCACACAATTTGCAGCGCCCCACTTTATCACATTCTCACGTAGGATTTTGGCACGCAGAGGCACTATCTCATTTGCCACTACAAGCGACCCCTCTGGCAAAGCCGAAAGGGCTGCGGTGGTCTTGCCGCCCGGCGCGGCACACAAATCGAGGTAACGCACTGCTCCAGTCACCACACGGCGTATGGCATAAGCAATAAACATCGACGAAGCATCTTGCACATAGTAGCGGCCCGACTGGAAGTCGGGGTCGAACGTAAACTGCGGACGCTGGGCAAGAGTTGCACCCTCACCGCACCAAGGCACACGCTTGGCTTCAGCACACACCTCCGTGGCCCCCTTCGCCCGATTGATGCGCACCGACACACTCGCGTCGCTATGCTCAATTGCCTGCACCAAGCGCTCCGCCTCATCGGGCATCAGCGCCTGTATCTGCTCTATAAATTCCTTGCTCAATGCCATAGCAATGTTTCCCTTTCTAAAAGCATAGCCTCGCCCACACAGGCGAGGCTACACATTATTGATATATTATGTGAGTTTTATTACGTATCAATGTTAGCATAAGTAGCATTGTCTTCAATAAACTGGCGACGTGGCTCTACATCTTCGCCCATAAGCATAGAGAAGATACGATCAGCCTCGGCAGCATCATCGATTTGCACTTGTTTGAGAATACGGTTTTCTGGGTCCATTGTAGTTTCCCACAATTGCTCAGGATTCATCTCACCAAGACCCTTATAGCGCTGAATCTTGATATTCTTTTCGTCGCCCTGACCATAAGTGTCGATGAAGCGTTGCTTCTGCATTTCATCCCAGCAATACTCTTCGCGCGCACCCTTAGAGAGTTTATACAATGGTGGAGTGGCAAGATAGAGATAGCCGTTTTCAATGATTGGACGCATACGGCGGAAGAAGAATGTCATCAGAAGTGTGCCGATGTGAGCTCCATCGACGTCGGCATCGGTCATGATGATAATCTTGTGATAGCGCAATTTGCTCAGGTTGGCTTCCTTTGGATCGTTTTCTGTGCCAATGGTCACGCCAAGAGCCTTAAACATATTCACGATTTCTTCGCTATCAAACACGCGGTGTTCCATTGCTTTCTCCACGTTGAGGATCTTACCACGCAAAGGCAAGATAGCTTGGAACATACGGTCGCGGCCTTGCTTTGCCGAACCGCCCGCAGAATCTCCCTCGACGAGGAACAATTCGCTATCTTCAGCATTGCGGCTTGAGCAGTCGGCCAATTTACCTGGCAGACCACCACCGAGCAATGGGGTCTTGCGAGTGACACGCTCACGAGCCTGTTGCGCAGCATGGCGCGCTGTGGCTGCAAGTATCACCTTTTCCACAATCACCTTTGCCTGCTTAGGATGTTCCTCAAGATATGTTGAGAGTGCTTCGCGGATAGCTACTTCCACAGCACCAATCACTTCCTTGTTACCCAACTTAGTCTTGGTCTGACCCTCGAATTGTGGTTCGAGCACCTTCACTGAGATAATGGCAGTGAGGCCTTGACGGAAATCATCTGGGTCGATTTTCACCTTCACCTTATCAAGCATCTTTGAGTCTTCGGCATACTTACGCAAAGTAGCACCAAGACCACGGCGGAAACCAGTAAGGTGAGTACCACCCTCATGGGTGTTGATGTTGTTGACAAACGACAACACATTTTCGTTGAATGTGGTGTTGTAAGTCATAGCCACTTCCACAGGGATACCCTGCTTCTCGGTGTTGATGTGGATAACATCGTCGATAAGCGGTTCCTTGTTAGATTCGATATAGCGTACAAAATCGTTCAAACCAGTTTCGCTGTAGAAGCGTTCGTAGCGAGGATTGCCTGCTTCGTCGCGCTCGCGCAAGTCGGTGAGCGTAAGCTCGATGCCGGCATTCAAGAATGCCAAGTCGCGCAGACGCATAGCCAAGGTCTTATATTCATACACCGTTTCGGTGAAAATACTTGGGTCTGGAGAGAAATATACTGTTGTACCATGACTGTCGGTATCGCCAATCACCTTCACTGGGGCCTTTGGCTTACCATAAGCATATTCTTGCATATACACCTTACCATCACGGCGCACCTCGGCACGCAGATAGGTTGACAGCGCATTCACACACGATACACCCACACCGTGCAGACCGCCCGACACTTTATAAGAACCCTTGTCGAACTTACCGCCGGCGTGAAGCACGGTCATAACCACTTCGAGAGCCGACTTATGCAATTTTTCGTGCTCATCCACCGGAATACCACGGCCATTATCTTCTACCATGATGCTATTGTCTTCGGTGATTGTCACGTCAATCTTTGTAGCATAGCCAGCCAAAGCCTCGTCGATAGAGTTGTCAACGACCTCACTCACCAAGTGGTGAAGACCCTTGGTACTGGTATCGCCGATATACATGGCAGGACGCTTACGCACAGCCTCCAAGCCTTCAAGCACCTGGATATTATGCGCCGAATATTCGCCTTGCCGTTGCTCCAATTCATCGTTTTCTTCTATCATATTGCTAATTCAATTTGTTTGCCCTGTCCACACCCATTACGACCGACGCGCTCACCGCGCCTTATAAGCCATTCTCGCTCGCCGTAACGGCACAGAAAGCCGTATGTGGACAAAATCCACACAAAAATAACAAAAATCGCTCAATTACCGAAATTTTTGCCTCACAATTATCCTTAAAATTGCGGGCATACCACACCTCAAACTATTCTTGCACACGGCACTACGTTGAGATAGACATAAATCTCAATTCGGGCATTAGGTCATAAATGTCCGATTTGGGTTTAATTACCTTATATATTCATCGACTCGCTGCCGTCCTCGCCATATTTGCCGTCCTTTGCCTCATAGATCACAGTTGGCATTATCACATTCACTGTGTGCCAAACACCTGCTGGCACCACATAGCCAAACATCCCTTCGGCCGGACACAAGCGTATGCGCTCGATCACCTCGCCGCTCTCGTTGTAAAGCACCTCTTCGAGGCAGCCCCTTAGCACGAGCACATTCTCATTGGAGTGCGGATGGCGATGCACCGGCACCTCGGTGTCGGGCATCATTGCATTCAGCATGCGCTGGCCACCATCGGCCTTCGATGTGCGCAAGTCAAAATTCATTCTGCGACGTTCGCATTTTGCAGCCTCTTGCATCAGGCTATCCAAGAGAGCATTGTCAAGCATCAACCCTTTCATAACTTTTCTGTGTGTTTATTCTTATTATTCATTTTCCTGAGCAAATCAGTCCTTATCAAGTACCTGATATTTGCTCACCTTACTCTTATATTCAGGCACTATCTCCTTCATTTTCTTCACTATAGCCATATCGTCGTGGGTGTATGACAATTGCAACAATTCGTCTTCGTTGGCTTTTGCTGTCTCATAGTCATATTCACGCACCTGTGCCACCATAATCTTAGGGTGTACAGTTGGCTTGGTGCCTTCCTTGTCGTTGAGCACCTCTTCATACAGCTTCTCGCCGTCGCGCAGACCTGTATATTTGATTTCGATGTCCTTTGCGCCCGAAAGTGCAATCATACGTTTAGCCAGATCCACAATCTTCACCGGCTTACCCATATCAAACACAAATATCTCGCCGCCTTTGCCCATTATTCCAGCCTCAAGCACCAATTTGCATGCCTCTGGAATGAGCATAAAGAATCTTACTATATCTTTGTGCGTCACAGTGATAGGACCACCATTGCGGATTTGTTCCTTAAACAATGGCACCACCGAACCGTTAGAGCCAAGCACATTACCAAAGCGAGTGGTTACAAACTGTGTAACGCCCTTCACCTTACCGTCCACGATGGCTTGATTTAAGCTCTGGCAATAGATTTCGCATATACGTTTTGAGCAGCCCATCACGTTGGTTGGATTCACTGCCTTGTCGGTAGAAATCATCACGAATTTCTTTGTGCCGTATTTCACAGCGAGGTCGGCAATCACACGCGTTCCGTTCACGTTGTTGCGAACAGCCTGTGCAGGATTATCCTCCATCATCGGCACATGCTTATAAGCAGCCGCATGGAACACATAGTGTGGGCAGTGCTTTGAGAAAATGTACTCCATGTGCACCTTATCGGTGATTGAAGCCACAATAGTTTCGCACTTGATATCGCCAAACTGGCGCATCATCATCAAGCGGATGTCGTGCATAGGTGTTTCGGCTTGGTCCACAAGTATCATCTCTGATGGCTTATACACAGCCACTTGGCGCACCATTTCCGAGCCAATCGAACCGGCAGCACCAGTGATGAGCACGCGCTTGCCTGTGAGCAATGCACCTATCGCATTCATATCCACTTCAATCTTGTCGCGAGGCAAAAGGTCTTCAATCTCCACCTCATGCAGGCGCAAGTGTGTGAAAGGAGTCTTGCCATCCCACTCTTCGGCGGTTGGCATCATCATTATCTTTATTCCGGCTTCCACCAGGCTTTCCACCATCTTCTCGTTGTCGCGGAACAATTCGCTCTTCAATGGCGACACAAACAACTTAACCACACCTTCATCCCTCAAATCTTGGGCGATCCTATCAGAATTCATCACCACCTTCTTACCCATCAAGTAGGTGTTGCGCATATCTTCAGAATCCGAGATGAAACACTTCAGCAAATAGTGGTCGCTCACCCTACTGCTAAGGCTCTTGGCGATGCTTATACCACCAGCTTTTGTGCCGTAGATTGCCACAGGAGTGGCAGCAGCGATGTTTATCGTATCAAAAAGATGCTTTGCCAACATACGTTCAAAGCCCATCAACAGAGCAGCACTGGCAAACATGCCCACAGCACCCTCCACATTTGGCATCACCACGCCAATATCGCTGAGACCGAAATGTCTTTGCAGCAGACCAAGCACACAGCACACAACCGATCCTATAAGCGAAACAAGGGACACGCGCTGAAGGTCGATAAACGTAGAGTAACGCAAGATACCCGAATATGTGTGGAATATGCGGAACAAAGCCACAAACGGAATCAATGCCAACAACGACCCGTAGGTGATTGGCCAGAAATTAGTGGCAAATTGCAATCCACCAAATTCAATATAGTGTCCTAAGTAACTTGAAAACACTACAATCATACTATCTATCGCCAATATGCACCAATATGGCAAAGTGGTTCTTCCAAAATACCAGTCAATTAATTTTCTTAGTGTTCTCATACAATCTACTTTCTTTAGTATATATACTTTTGCCAAATAAACAATACTTTTTATCTCTTATTTTCATAGGTCAAACATATACCCGTAGTCCATAAGCAATTTTTCTTTCTTTGCCTCTGCATTGCACAGCCAATCTCCGGCCGCATCTGCCATGCCAAGCAATCTGTCGATTTCTTGCAGCACCACAGCGCCAACCTTCTTCACCGGTTCAAACAACTCTGGCTTACGAGTAAACAATGTGGAATAATAGAAACCCATCTCCTCTACCACAAACATCAATTCCTGCAGCGCCCATTCTGTGTCTACGCTACCACTATTGACATCTTCCACGCTTCGTTTCAACAGCAGTTCCACATTCTCGGCTTGCACATCGGCATCGCGACGAGAATTGATAGGATGGAAAAAGCGGTCAATGGCCACCTGCCGTTTATCAAGTCCACGGTTTTCGGCGAGTCGGCGCTTTGTCATCTCCACGCCCACTTCCTCAAACTCCAATCCACGCAACGCTTGCTCAGCCTCATGCTCCATAGCTTCTTGGCAAGCATCATCAGCGCAGACTTTCTCAAAAACACTTTTGTGAACACCTCCTATAGCCACCGTCATACCACCGATATTCATCACCAACTTGCGGTCGCGATCGATGCGCACGATATAGCCCTCAAGCCCTGCAAAATCGCCCGATGTGATGCGTAGCAGCGTGTTGTTGTTGGCATAGTAGTGCAATGGGCGCAAGAGGAACCTCACATTGTCTGGTTTAGCCTTCGACACGCACATAAACGTGCGCATCTGGCTGTGAGGAATCCTTGCCACCTTGCCAGTGCCACAGTCCTTGCAGAGATAGCATTTCAGTCCGGCCTCGTCGATGCGGTGTTGAATCTCCTTAGCATCGCCTTGCACAAACACCAGTCCGCTTATCGTCTGCACCTCCTTCTTTTGCACTACACCCGAAGCCTTCTTTTTGAAAAACCTCACATGGGTGTGAACAAATATCTCAAAGTGCTCTTGTAGTTTCTCTTTTAGAACATCCACCCTGTAGCAGGGAACGTAGAGGTAACACCATTGCAATGCATCGCGATTTTGCTTATCGGCAGCAGCGTCGTGGCTTTGCGCAGTAGAGTTTCCAGAAAACTCGCGTTTTTCTGGCTCTCTGATATCCAAGCCTTTCAGCAGTCCAGAATTGGAGGTAACTCCTGATGTGCTCTTCGTTTCACACGTTTTCATAAACCGATTCTGCTTTCGATAAATTTTTTCGCACTTTCCCTTTTCATTCAAGAGACTCATGCACCGTCAATCTCGCGCCTAAACCATTGATTTACAATAACAATAGGCTAATATTACCCCCCCCTCAAGGACATCACATCCCGAAAGAGAAATACTATTTTTGCAAAGATATACATTTTTTTTGCGACAACACAAGGAATGTTTCAAAAATTTTTTACATTTCTTCACATTATTACATATCCTTAAATTCTACCATTACTGATTTTTCGGCCCCCTACGCTCACAACTGCTGATTTTCAACCTATTTATACCCTCACATTTTGCAAAAATATTCCGCAAAATTTGCCTCACGATTTACAAACAAACACAAAATCTCATTTGTTCGTCAATTCTACATCTACAAACTTATGCCCGATTTGGGTTCAATTTTTTGTATGTGAGTGCGATTTACACTAACTTTGCAATGTCGCAAGCCAATGGGCGTGGTGTGCCCTGTCGTCAGCGGCAGGTTACATATCACCAGCAAGCGACAACCAAACAACATTATGCAGATGGAATTCAGAACAATAATTAAAACTGGCGAAAACCGTGGCTTAATCACCCACAACGAGCCTATTATGCTTATGGGGTCGTGCTTCAGCGACAACATCGGACAACGCATGCGCACTGCCATGATGAACGTCGACATCAACCCTTTCGGCACCATCTACAATCCTCTCAGCATAGCATCCTCCCTGAAGCGCCTTGTGGAAAAGCGTCCCGTAGACGGCAACGACATCTTTCAAGCCGGCGGGCTGTGGAATAGTTTCCTATTTCACTCACGATTCTCTAAATCCGACAAGATGCGCGCCATCGAGGGAATGAATCAACGCATTGAGAGTGCCCACAACCACCTCAAGCACGCCCGTGTGCTCATTCTCACTTTGGGCACCGCTATGGTTTATCGTCTACGCGCCACCGACACGGTGGTGAGCAACTGCCACAAAGTGCCTCAACACCAATTCTCGCGCCAGATGGAGAGCATCGATGGCATGACAAAGGCCCTTGCCGATGCCATATCTTTGCTGCGCAAGTTCAACCACGACCTGCACATCATCGTCACCGTGAGCCCTATCCGACACATCGCCGACGGTCTTGCACAAAACCAACTGAGCAAGGCATCGCTGCGCGTTGTTGCCGACAACCTCACCAAGATGATGCCTCAATGCGTAACATATTTCCCAGCTTATGAGATTATGCTCGACGACCTGCGCGACTATCGATTCTATGCCGCCGACATGGTTCACCCAAGCGACGTGGCTATTGAATATATCTGGCAAACATTTCAGGCAACGTTCTTCGACGACCGCACATCACAAGCCGTGAGCCGATGCGAGCGCGTGAGCAAGCGCTTGATGCACCGCCCGATCACCGACAACCGCGACGCCATCGCACGATTCAACACCGACACCCGAGCCGTGGTGGCAAACCTCGTGAAGGAATATCCTTATCTGGCTGAAAACCCGACGATAAAAGATGTCTTTATGATATAGTCTATGAAATATACGATTTCAAAAATTGCTTCTATTCTTTGCGCCGACACTGATTCTATCAAGACGCCCGACGCAGAAATTTCTTACCTGCTCACCGACTCTCGTTCGCTCACTTTTGCGCAAGAGACGCTGTTTTTCGCCATCAAGACCAAAAACAACGATGGGCATAAATACGTGGCTCACCTGCATCAATTGGGTGTGCGCAACTTCGTGGTAGAATCTACCGACGGGCTTCCTGCCGACGCCAACTACATCGTCACCACCAACACCGTCGACGCACTACAACGCCTCGCTGCTTATCACCGCAGCCGATTCAACATCCCTGTGATAGCAATCACCGGCAGCCGCGGCAAGACGTGCGTGAAAGAATGGCTATACCAACTGCTCAACGCTGACTATCGCATCGTGCGTTCGCCTCGCAGCTTCAACTCTCAAATCGGTGTACCTCTTTCGTTGTGGGAAATCAACGACGACACCGACATCGCCATCATCGAAGCCGGCATATCAAAACCTGGTGAAATGGCTCGCCTCGAAGCGATAATCAAGCCTACGATGGGCATCATGACTGCACTCACCAGTGAGCACGGCGAAAACTTCACATCAATGCAGCACAAAGCCTCGGAGAAGGCCATCCTGCTCTCGCATTGCCAAACGATAGTGTTCGATGCCGACAATTGCACTATGATGCAAGCCACCAAGCATCTATCAGCCACAAAAGCGCTTTGGAGCAGAAACAACAACCCTGAGGCAACGCTTCAAATCACTCACTCATCGGCTCACAACCGCGTCACCGAAGTGAATTACACCTACCAATCGGCACAACACTGCATCACTATACCTACAGTGAATGTCAACCATATAAGCAACGCCATCAATTGCTTGATGGTGATGCTACAATTGGGCATCAGCCCCGAAACTGCCGCGCAACGCATTGCCGCTCTCACTCCGGTGCGCACTCGCATCAACGTGATTGAGGGCATGAACGGATGCATGGTGGTGAGCGACAGCTATCCAAGCGACTTCAATTCGCTCTCTGGCGCGCTCGACTTTATGGCTCGCCAACACACTCCATCGATGAAGCGCACTGCCATAATCAGCGACTCGGCCGACGAATCGATTGACCCTCAACTTGCCTACGCACAGATGGCGAGTCTGCTTGCCAACCGCGGAGTGGAACGCATAGTGGGCATCGGCAACGTCATCGGCAATTATGCCCACTTGTTTGCCGGAGAAACTCGCTTCTTCAACACCACTGAGCAATTTCTCGACTCCATGTCGCCAAGCGACTTCGAGAACGAACTGATCTTGGTGAAAGGCGCTCCCGAATATCATTTTCAACTCATAGTGGATATGCTTGAGGCAAAGCTCCACCAGACTGTGATGGAGGTCAACCTCGATGCGCTATCGAGCAACTACAATTTCTTCCGCTCGCTCCTGAAGCCTACCACCAAGATTGTGTGCATGCTCAAGGCTTCGGGCTACGGCGCTGGCAGCTATGAACTCGCGCGCACCCTTGAAGACAGCGGCGTGGCTTACATAGCCGTAGCTGCACACGACGAGGGAGTGGACCTGCGCAAGGCTGGCATCACTGTCAAAATCATGGTGCTTAACCCGCGTGTGGAAAACTACAAGGCAATGTTTGCCTACAACCTCGAACCAGAAGTATATGGCATCGACGAATGCCGAGAAATCATACGAGAGGCTGAGAAATACGGCATCACCGACTATCCAGTACACATCAAACTCGATACCGGCATGCACCGCCTCGGCTTCCTCAAGGAGCAACTACCCGAACTGATAGAATTGCTCAACAGCCAGTCGGCAATACGCCCAGCAAGTGCATTTTCGCACCTCTGCGTGGCAGATGAGCCGGAACGCGACGCCTACACTATGCAGCAATTCCAATACTTCGACGAATGCTGCGAGATGCTGCAGGCAAGCACCAAGCACCATATCCTGCGCCACATTCTCAACACCACTGGCATAGTTCGCTTCCCTGAGCATCAGTGCGACATGGTGCGATTGGGCATCGGATTGTATGGTATCTCCACTACCAGCGACGGCAGCGAATCTGCCTTGATGCCAGTTTCGTCGCTTCACTCGGTGATTATCTCCATCAAGGAATGGGGCGAAGGCACAACCATCGGCTACGGCCAGCGCGGTGTGCTCAAGCGCCGCTCACGCATCGCCACCATCCCAATCGGGTATGCCGACGGCATCGACCGCCACTTTGGCAACGGCAACATCAGCATGTGGGTCAACGGCACGCTCTGCCCTACCGTGGGCAATATCTGCATGGACGTGTGCATGATTGATGTCACCGATGCCACTTGCAACATCGGCGACAATGTGGAAATCTTCGGCGACCACATCCCTGTGGAACGTCTTGCCGAGGTGCGTCAGACCATCCCATACGAAATACTCACATCAATATCAACCCGCGTGAAACGAGTGTATTTCCGCGAATAACCCACACGCAATGACTATTAGCGACGACGACAAACGATTTATGCAGATGGCGCTCAACGAGGCGCGTCTGGCTGCGCAAGCCGACGAGGTGCCAATCGGGGCCGTGATAGTGAGCCACGGACAAGTAATAGCCCGCGCGCACAACCTCACTGAAACGCTCACCGACATCACTGCCCATGCCGAGATGCAAGCCATCACCTCTGCCACCGCTATGCTTGGTGGCAAATATCTGGTTGACTGCACCATCTACGTCACCGTGGAGCCTTGCCTGATGTGCGCCGGAGCTCTGGCTTGGAGCCAAATATCACGCGTTGTCTATGGCGCGCCCGACGACAAACGCGGCTACCACACGTTTTGCCAATCACCATTCCACAAGAAGACGGTGGTGCAAGGCGGAGTGCTTGCCGACGAATGCGCAAGCATTATGACCGACTTCTTTAAACAAAAAAGATAATTACAAGTCAAAACAACCATCAATAACAAAACAGAGACACAATGAAAACCATGCTTAAAGTAAAGAGTGTTATCGTGCTACTTGTGCTGCTGCTCACTGCACCAGCATTTGCACAAAATGCCCAAGTGAGTGAAGTGCAGGTAAAGGCTTCTAAAATGTCGGCACCTGTGAAATGCACCATCATCCTTCCGGAAGAATACACCGACCCAGATTGTCAAGAGGCTCAGTACCCTGTGCTATATCTGCTTCACGGATATGGCGGCAACAACAACTCTTGGGTACAGAAGAAGGAAGACCTTCCTGACTTGGCTTCGCAATACAGCGTAATCATCGTTTGCCCCGACGGTCGCAACAGCTGGTATTGGGACTCACCTGTCAACAAAGAGTCGCAATACGAGACATTTATGACCAAGGACTTGATTGAATATATCGACAACACCTATCGCACTGTGCCTGAAGCCGGTATGCGCGCCATCACCGGATTGAGCATGGGCGGACACGGCGCTCTGTTCCTCGCCCTACGCCACCCCGAACTATTCGGCAGCTGCGGCAGCATGAGCGGCGGCGTTGACATTCGCCCTTTCCCAGAGAAATGGTGCATGAAGGATGCCCTTGGCGCCTATGAGACAAACAAAGAATTGTGGGAGAAGAGCACCGTAATCAATCTTGTTCCAGGCCTTTCTACCACTCAAAACATCGTGGTGGAGTGCGGCGTCGACGACTTCTTTATCACCGTCAACCGCAACTTGCATAAGGCTCTAATGGATGCCAAAATCAAGCACGACTACACCGAACGCCCTGGCGCTCACACCTGGGACTTCTGGTGCAATGCCATCGACTATCAACTGCTATTCTTCAGCAAGGCTTTCGATGCCTACGCTAAGTGATCACACTACTACAACACAAAACTCCATATTATGCCGCCCCATCGCTGAGGCGGCATTTTTTGTGCCTCATATTTATCATTTTGATAGCGATAAATGAATTTTTAACAAAAATAATTTGCAGTATAGCAGTGTATTTATCTAAATTTGCATCAATTACGTGGCACTTTGCCATTTTACACACCATTTCATCGTATGTAACATGAATAGCAAGCCGAAAATTCTGATTATTTACACCGGTGGCACAATCGGTATGATTGAAAACCCTATCACCAAAGGGCTTCAACCTTTTGACTTCTCACACCTTATCGACAACGTGCCTAAAGTGAAAATGCTCGATTACGAAATCGACAACATTCAGTTTGAGCCTCCAATCGACAGCGCCAACATGAACCCAGAACATTGGCGCAACATCGCTCGCGCCATTGAGGAGAATATCGATGCTTACGATGGATTTGTGGTGCTACACGGCACCGACACCATGGCTTTTACGGCTTCGGCTCTCAGCTTTATGCTCGAAAACCTGCAAAAACCGGTTATCATCACCGGTAGTCAATTGCCTGTAGGCGAGGTGCGCACCGATGGCGAGGAAAATCTTATCACCGCCCTGCAAATTGCCGCTGCAAGCAACAACTTAGGCGAACCAAAAGTGCAAGAGGTGGCAATCCTGTTTGACAACTACCTGTGGCGCGGCAACCGCTCAAGCAAAGTGAGTGCCAACAACTTCAATGCCTTCAAGAGTTCAAACTATCCTCCATTGGCAAAAATCGGCCTTGATCTTCACTTCAACGAAGAAGCCCTATTCCGCACCAACACTAAGCGCCCGTTGCAAGTACACTACGAGATGGACACCAACGTGATGTTCATAGAGATGTTTCCGGGCATCACCGAAGCCAACTTGCGATATATGCTCAATGCGCCCGACGTCAAGGGAATCGTGCTGAAGACCTACGGCGCCGGCAACGCGCCTTCTGAGGAATGGTTTACCAATGCCATATCAGATGCCGTGAATCGTGGCATCGTGATAGTGAACGTAACGCAATGCGTGAATGGTGCAGTAGACAGTTCGCTCTACGAAACCGGCAACACGCTCTCACGCTCTGGCGTGATTAGCGGTCACGACATAACAAGCGAAGCTGCCATCACCAAACTCATGCACCTATTCGGCATGGGCCTGCCTGCTTCTTCTGTTAAGAAATATATGGAATATTCTATCTGCGGAGAGGCCACTATTTAACACAAATCAGTGTGTATTCCCTCGTTCTGTCACGCGGCAATATCGTGTGATAGGCTATGCTCTCCCATAACCGAAATCACCGCTTCTCTCCTTTTCAGAAATGATAACGCCCCTTGTTGCGTGTAACCTTGCCATACTCTATGGCGCGCGCAGGGCATCGGTGAATACAACTCAAGCACATCTCACACCGGCCATCCCATTGGGGCGTTGCATCTTCTGACATCTTCACATTGCCCACGGGACACACCTTTGAGCACAATCCACAGTGTGTGCATTTCTCACGGTCAACCTTAAAGCCCTTGTCGCTCATGTAAAAACGGCGGAATAGCGGATACACAAGTCGTGATTTCAGCCTTGGCATAGAGCCCACCATCACGTCGCAGACACAGCTACCACTCTTCACCGCAGCCATAATCTCATCGATGCGCTTTGGCGCCGCATCGCGCTTGGCATTCTCCACCGACTTGCTATCCACATCAAAGCCTGGCAGCAAAATGTAGTTGTTGGGCATCTGCACCGAGAACGCCGCTTGGCACTCAATGCCTCGCAATGCCTTGCGCCACATCGCCACGGCTTCACCCACCTCATCGCCACAGGTAGCCACCATATAGCTATAGGTATTGCAGCCATAGCCATGTAGCACCACTTTAGAGGCAAACTCCACAGCTATCGGAGCCGGCCCCCACGAGTAAACAGGAAACACCCAGCCCACACGCTCACCCTCACTGAGGGTGTAGTCGTAATCGGCATGCGCCACCGCATCGCCCATTTTCACCAATCTATCGCCCAAGCGTGCAGCCAATTGCTTTGCCACATACTCCGAGTTGCCCGTACCGCTAAAGTAGAATATCATCGCTGAATGTAGTTTTTCGTTACAAAATTTTCAGATTATCAGTGTATTGTGATTTGTGTTGCACCGAAGCCATATTCCAAGAAGCTGGCATCTTGAGCAGTGCAGCGTGGGTAGCGACGCTTCAATTCGTCGAGCAACGCTTTGCGAAGCACTCCCTCGCCCTTGCCGTGGATAAATATCAGCTTAGTGCCAGCATGCTTCATGTTGGCATCCATTGTTTCGCGGAATCTAGCCAATTGATAAGTGAGAATATCCGTAGGGCTCATTCCGGCTGTGGTATCCACCAGTTCATTGATATGCAAGTCAATCACAGGTATTTCGTTGCGCTTTTTCTTTTCAACAGGCTTATGTGTAGGTTTGTCGGCAGCGCGCTTTATGCGCATTGCACGCTCCAATTCGCCACTATCAATCACGATTTGCTTCACAGGAACATCGTTTTTCACAATGTCGAGCGCTATCACAGGCGAGTCGAAATACTCGTTGTCGTGGAAGCAATGCAAGCGGCAGAATTTCGAGCCATCGAGACGATGTTCCACCAAGGCTGGATTTTTCAATGCGAAAGGTTTATCTTGCTTAAACGCCAAATACTGCACTGCCACGCGGCCCATATCATTCACTGCACCGAGAGGGAATTCCTCAAGCAAAATCTGGATATTTGGCTCCACAATGCCGTTGTAACGCACTATCCATTTTCCCTCCTCATCGCTGCGAGTCATATATGTGAAATAGAGATAGTAGTTGCTATCGTTCACCAGATAGGCATAGAATGTGGTGGTGTTAAGGTGCTTGATTTCCTTTGGTTCATAGGCAAGCACCACGTTCAACTTTTCGCCCTCAGGAGTTTCCTCCACAGGCAACTCTGGCTGATAAGAAGGCGAATACGACACTGGCGCAGGCACTTCCTTGCTCTTCTCCTGCACCAATGGGCGATCGTAGGCAGTAGGACGCGATTTTGCCTCTTCCACTACCACCAATTCGTTGATTAGCGCCGGAGTTTCAAAGCCGTCCTCATCTTCAACATACGCCAATTTACCCTCTATTCGTGTTATGCGGCCGCCGCCCACCTGATTGAGGAAGCGCACCTTATCATTTACCTTTGCCATATCTATTGCTATTTTTTATTTTTCGTAATTTATTTTGCAAGCCCTTTCACTCAGCCTTGCATAGTGCAAAGTTAGCGATAATCATCGGTTTTCTCGCATCATACCCGCTCCTAAAACGCACCGCCCGCCCGGCAATCTGCCCACGGCCCTTCAGCCATGGAAACAGTTATACTTTTTTCACATTCGCCACACTTACAATTTGAAATATTTATAGTAAATTTACGGTCAAAACTTTTGCACATGAACCTAATTTACCGATATATCGCTACCATTTTTGCAATAACACTTACACTGTCTACAGCCAACTCAAGCACCGACAGCCGAGGCGTTGTGGCAGACTCCCACTCCCTCTTGAAATATCAAGACATATCAAAAGACGTGCATTTCGGTCATCGCCACGCACAACGCTCTGCCGACGATATCGACATCATAGTGATTCACTCTTGCCACTACGCCAATGTCGACTCGTTCAGCACCGAGGGCTGCATTAAGCAATTTCGCAAGCACAGGGTGGCTCCGCACTACCTGATTAGTCGCGACGGCACGGTGATAAAAATGGTGGACGAAAACGACATTGCGCTACACGCCGGACGAAGCACATTGCCTGGCACGCAACGCACACACCTCAACAAATCATCGATAGGCATTGAGATTATCAACACTCGCCACACCGGCCCCACATATCTGCAATATCACGCTCTGCGCCAACTGGTGAAAGACATCTGCAGCAGGCACAACATACGCTATGTGGTTCGCCACAGCGACATTGCACCCGGAAGGAAGGACGACCCTTGGTGCTTCAACTGGCAACGTTTCCAATACGACGTTCACCAGTCGATGGCTTATCTGCAATTCCCGACTTCAGAGCCCACGCTACTGGCTCATCACAAGCATTAACCCAATTCGGGCTAACCCAATATCAGCACCACGGTGAGCAGCACCGTGAATATGAGCATAGCACGCGCCGTGCCGCCCAATAGCGGATTGAGTGCGGCTCCATCGCTATGCGTCAGGCGCCACCAGTTGGAAGTATGTATCATCAGATACGCCACAGCTGGCAACATACACCACCACACATGCTGCATCATCAGTCTGAGCCATAGCGGCGACAACACGCTGATGGCAACAAAGCCATTTATCAAGTATGCCGAGGCGGCAAGTTTTCTGCCAAATATCACCACCGAAGTGTGTTTCCCGGCATCTATATCGTCGTTCACGTCGCGATAGTTGTTGACAAGCAACACATTCACGCCCATCAAACCTATCGAAACAGATGCGAGCACAACAAACGGATTAAACTGGCCCGACTGCACGAAATATGTGAGATTTACCGGCACAAGTCCGAAAAAGATAAACACAGCCATTTCACCAAGCCCGTGATACGACAGCGGATATGGCCCGGCGCTATATGCCAAGGCTGCCAGCGCTATCACCACACCGGCTATCAGCAGCCACCACGGACCATAGAACAACAGTCCGCAGCCCACGCAGCATGCAGCCACCAAAGTGCCCACAGTGACCCACTTGAGCGTGTCGGGCTTGATATCACCCTCGGTGACACCGCGTCGCGGACCCACACGACCTTTTTTGTCGGCACCTCGCAGAAAATCATAATATTCGTTGGCCAGGTTGCTCACTATCTGAGCAAGTAATGCAAACAAGATGCACAGCACTGCCGGCTGCCACATAAATTCGCCGAAATACCATGCCAAAGCGATGGCTATCACCACACCCGACATCGACACCGGCAACGTGCGCAGCCTTATCGCTTCAATCCAAATCTTTACTTTGTTCATTTCTTATTATCGTTCTTCTTTTGCTTCCCGTCGTCTTCCACATCGAAGCATCGCATGATGGCATTTCTGATGACGGCCGATTCCGGACCATCGTGACGGAGAATTCTTAATATCGTGTTTAGATATGCCTCCTTGCTCACCAGGCCGCACAATTGTGCCACGCCGCACTGCGTGAGCATCGTCTTCTCGTTGAACACCTTCAGCACATTGGCATAATCGGCAGTATCGGCATATCGCTTAAACTTAGCGCACAAATCCTCATACATCTCGCGCGGCTTGATCTCGTTGATTAGAAATATCATGTGCTTCTCAAGCGCCGAGATATTCTCAAATCGCTTGTCGATGCGCACCTCCACATTGCGTTTCACGCGGTGACGCACATGCTCAAGCGCCTGATCGGTCTGCATGGCGCGAAACATATTCACAATATTGCGCTTCACTCTGGCAAACACCTTATCTTCGTCTTTGTGGCAGAAACGTGCCACGGCACGCACCACATCCTCCAAGAGCAGTATGTTTTCCACCTCTGCCACATTTGGCACATACACCCGCTTTGCTCGCAGGTAACTCACCTCGCGCTCGTCGCGGCGGTCGCGATCCACTATGCCTCTGCCATCAAGGTTGTGAAACGAACGCAACTCATTGAATGTGCGAGTGGCTTCAATCACCTTGTTGCAACTGCCCATTGGCTTCACCGTGTATTGGGTGAACACCAGCGGATACAATTTCGAATCGATGCTATGCACATTGTCGCCCTCAATAAAGAGAATTGGTTTGCGGCTGCCGAGCAGGTCGTAATACAGTTCGTCATTGAACGTGTCGTTAGGATTCAGAAACTCATAGTCCCACGACTCCTTCTCTACGTCGTAATTCTTAATCCAAATGCACGTGTTTGCTATGCGCGACGAGGCAAACTCTATATCGTGTGTGCCATACACAAAAGTGCAGTCGGGGCGCATCTCCTCAATCACATTCCACAGGCTCTGCATGATGCTTCGGTGTATGAATGTCTCTGGCGAGTCAACATATATCATGGCATCTTGCGGAGCATAGAGCGTGGCGCCGATATAATATAATGCGGCCTTCTCACCATCGCTCAAGCGCAACGTGCCGTAAGGCTTATCGCCGCTATCGTTGGTGAAGAGCAGGCGACCGCTCTCACGCAGAATCTTGTTGCGCGGAAATATGGCTTGCCAATTATGCACCACATCATCCAGTTTGGTGTGAGGTGGTTCAATCTCGGCACCATCAAGCCGCAATCGGGTCTTATAAGCAAGCAGTTCCAAAAACTCGTCGCTCATGAGCATCACCATAAGCCGCTCAAAGTCGGTGCTTGCCTTGCCGCCCACGAGTGGACTTTGCAAGAGTTTTCGCTCATACTGACTCTCTATGCTATTCGGCATAGTATCATGAAAGGTTTCCGAGAGGATACCCTTTAATGCCGACATTTTATACGCCTTGTCGCCAGCATCCTGCAGCATTTTCTGGCAGAAGCGGCTCTTGCCAGCACCATTGGCACCTATCACAGTCACTTGACGGGCATCGTTGAGAAGCAACGGTTCGCCCTCACTTCGTTTTGGCAATTTTATCATCATAGCGTTTCTAATTTATAAGCCCTCCACGAAGATACATCTTTCCGACGAGTATTTCAACAGCCCTTGCAGAAAACTGCGCCTTTTCGACCAATTATTTTGCCTTTTTGTGGAACGAGTACGAGCATTTTTCTTTACCTTTGTAACGTATTACAAATTAACGCAAACGACTACAAACATACTTTTATACATAAATTCATTATGCAACAATTGGTAGAACGATTTTTGGAATATGTGAAATTCGACACTCAAAGTGACGAAAACACCAACCTCACTCCATCCACTCCCGGACAAATGGTGTTTGCCAATTACCTCAAAGGCGAACTCGAGAAAATGGGTCTTAGCGAAATCTCGCTTGACGACAATGGCTATCTGATGGCCACATTGCCTGCCAACACCACTCGCCAAGTGCCTACCATCGGATTTATTGCCCACCTCGACACCTCTTCCGACATGAGCGGACACAACGTGAAGCCTCGCATCGTAGAGAACTACGACGGAAAGCCTATCACGCTCAACGAAGAAAACAACATCGTGCTTAGCCCTGAGCAATTCCCTGAATTGGAACATTATGTGGGTCAAGACCTCATTGTGACCGACGGCAACACGCTGCTCGGCGCTGACGACAAAGCCGGTATCGCCGAAATCATTTCGGCTGTGGCTTACTTGCAGCAACACCCTGAAATCAAGCACGGCAAAATACGCATCGCTTTCAATCCTGACGAAGAAATCGGCCTTGGTGCTCACAAATTTGACGTTGAACGCTTCGGCGCTGACTTCGCCTACACTATGGACGGCAGCGAAACAGGCGAATTGGAATTTGAAAACTTCAACGCTGCTGTAGCAAAGGTGACTTTCAAAGGTCTGAACGTACACCCTGGCTATGCTAAGCACAAAATGCTCAACTCAATCCGTGTGGCAAACCAATTTATCGCGATGCTTCCCCGCTGGGAAACTCCTGAGCACACCGAGGGATACGAAGGTTTCTACCACTTGATTGGCATAGAGGGAGGCGTGGAATCTACCACCCTAACCTACATCATCCGCGACCACGACCGCGACCACTTCGAACGCCGCAAGAAGGAACTCGAACACCTCACTCGCAAAATCAATGCCGAGTTCCCTAACTGCGCCACTCTGGAGATTCGCGACCAATACTACAATATGCGCGAAAAGATTGAACCTGTGATGTATGTTATCGACATCGCTAAGCAGGCTATGGAGAATGCAGGCATCGTGCCTAAGGTGCAACCTATCCGTGGCGGCACTGACGGCGCTCAACTCTCATTTAAGGGTCTACCTTGTCCTAACATCTTCGCTGGCGGCATGAACTTCCACGGACGCTATGAATATGTGTCAATCCAAGCTATGGAAGCCGCACAACGCACCATCGTGGAAATCTGCAAACTCGTAGAACAACGATAATCATACACTATCACCGATAATATGCGGATGTTGAGCCCCAACATCCGCATAATTTATTTTGCCACATCCATTAACCCAATTCGGGCATTAGGGCTTGGTAGGATTTCGGAGTTTTAGAAGCGCAGATTTTGATTGCTTTTTAATGAGTAATAGCGAGCCATTGCGAATTAAAAACAAGCAAAAGATGCCTTATAAAAACCGAAAGGCTCCAAGCAGTAAAAAATAATTCACATTTTACGGTCTAACGACCGATTTGGGTTTAACCCATATCAGCCATTAGAAGTTGGGGAAAATAACACTTTTGCATCATTTTAATGCCGTATTAAAACGATGCAGATTAGTTAAAATGAATATGTTTAATCTGACAGGATTGCATCGTGTAAGGCTGTTCTGGACCAGAAAAACCGTGGTGGCGATTACTGCAAGATGGCATTGAGCATCTCGGCACACACTTTGCTACCGCCTCGCGCCGGGTGTCGTATATAGCCAATCGTCATGCTGTCGGCGGCTTTTCGGCCCACGCCATACATACGCAACCCTGGGAAGACCGTTTGCAAGGCCATAAGCACATCAATGCCGCAGCGTATTTCCTGCTTTGTGGGCGTGCGGTTGGTCATCGGTTTCCCTGCAAGATGCGGGTGAAAAGGAAAGATATTCCACATCAGCGGCAACTGCTGCTTATGCTCGAGCACGCTCCATATCACCGACGCGCTCGCCTCGGTATGAGGCTCCTCACTATATATGCCATAGCCTCGGTTGGCAAAAAAGGAGTTGTTTCTGATATTCCATTCAGCAGTGAATGGTATGCCAGTAAGGTAACAGCCATGCACCCCAGGCGCCTCGCCCACAAGCATCACCTCTGGCCTTAGGCATTGCATCTCGCTAAGATAAACACTCAGGTTGCTGCGACGCAATCGCGACAAAGCGTCGTCGCCAGCATACAAGTTGCAGCTGTCGGCAGTAGGCGGCGTCATATTGCTGATATATTTCACAAATTCTTCTACACTCATACTTTTCTCCTCTTTAGGGTTAATGCAAAGATACTACATCTGCACCCGACACGCAAACCTCATCCACTTCGGTTTCTAACTTTGCCATTTCGCCATATTTGATTAATTTTGTGATATGAACAACGAAGCAAACCATAGCACCACAAGCCACATCAGCGACAGCGACCGACGGGTATTGCAATTTGGGGCTGAAGTAATGGCAAATCTGCCTTACGACCCCAACCCCGATCAGATGATGCTCATCGCACAATTCGGCAGATTTATTTTTCATCCAGCCGACGATGCTATGTTTCTTCTTGGCGGTTACGCCGGCACTGGTAAGACCTCTATGACCGGTGCAATAGTGAAGACCCTCACCGAGCGAAACATCAAGTGCATGCTACTTGCCCCCACGGGACGCGCCGCCAAGGTGTTCACCGAATACTCTGGGCATACAGCCTACACCATCCATCGCAAAATATATCGCCAAGATGCCTACGGATCAAGCGGATTCGGACTTGCCGACAATCGCCACACCAACACGTTTTTCATCGTCGACGAGGCTTCGATGATTTCCAACAGCCCTGGCGATGGGTCGGTGTTTGGTACAGGCCGCCTGCTCGACGACCTCATCCACTACGTGTATAGCGGCATCGGGTGCCGCCTGGTGCTCATCGGCGACCGCGCACAGTTGCCTCCTGTGGGGCAAACCGACAGCCCTGCCCTGAGCCGTGCCGTGCTGCAAGGCTATGGCATGACGGTGTATGAGTGCTTCCTCTCCGACACGCGCCGCCAATCAGCCCACTCCGGAATCCTCGGCAATGCCACTCTGCTGCGCAATATTATGATGCAGCAATCGCCGCTGCAAAAACCCGTGCTGAATATCTCGCAATACACCGACATACAATCCATCTCAAGCGAATTTCTTCTCGAAAAGATTTCTGACTGCTACAGCACCGACGGGCTGGGCGAGACGATAGTGATCACGCGCAGCAACAAGCGCGCCACACTATTCAACCTCGGCATTCGCAATCAGATTCTCTATCGCGAAGACGAGCTTGTGAGCGGCGACATGCTATTGGTGTCGAAAAACAATTATTACTGGAGCGAGCAATACAGCGAAATGGATTTTATCGCCAATGGCGACATCATGCGCGTGGTGAAGGTGCATGGCGAGACCGAATCGCTCTACGGATTGCGCTTTGCCGACGTCACCGTGGAGTTTCCCGACCACGACAACCTTGAGATGGACGTGAAAATCGTGCTCGACGCGCTGGTGAGCGATGCCCCCGCGCTAACACGAGCACAGAACGAGCAACTCTTCAACGATGTAGTCAGCGAAATGACTGGCGACAAACGCACCCGCTACAGGGCTCTGAAAAAGCACCCCTACTTCAATGCCTTGCAAGTGAAATATGCCTACACAGTCACTTGCCACAAGGCTCAAGGTGGCCAATGGCAAAACGTGTTTATCGATATGGGTTATATTGCCGAAGAGGCATTTGCACAGCTCGATTTCTTCCGATGGCTCTACACCGCCATCTCACGAGCCAGAAAGCAAGTGTTTCTCATCAATTGCCCATTGGAGAGCACCTGACGCCTGCCCCACTATCACTCCTTGCGCAAGTTCTTGCCTTTGCGAGGAATGTGTATGTGCATCTTATCGAGCTCGAAACGAAGATTGAAGTTAAACGGAAGCAACGATATCACCGACGAAGCGAAGGCACAGATCATCAATCCATATCCGATATTAAATCCCACGCCTATGCCTACATAGTTGTAGACATCTGGCATCTGCATCAGCACCATGTGCTTGGCTGCTATATAGAAGCCAAGGCCTGCAGCCACCAGCACAGCCACCACAGCACCCCAATAGCGATGCTTCAGGCAGTTGAATGCTATGGCGCAAAAGCAGCTTGCAAAGGGCAGCAATGCAAACAGTTGCTTCCACAAATCGCCCGATTCGCTTATCGCGTGTGATGAATATGCGAGACCGGTAATGCCTCCCTCAAATTCTACATTATAAAATGGTAAAAACACATACACCACAAGTGCTGCCACAAGAAATATGTTGGTAATAGTCTTCATATAATTTTCAGTGTTATATCAGCGCAAGTTGTCCCATGCGTTCACACAAAGCCCTACGCCTCAACCTACGAAGTTAGCAATTAATACGACACCAAGCAAACCCCACACTCGCTTTTTATGTTTTTTTATCGCTTTGCACATCGGTTCACCATCCATTGTGCAGTGTCCAAATAGTTATATGCATTTTATGCTCATATATCTGCCGAATTGTTTTATCTTTGTGTTTTGATTATTGATAGTATAAACTTTTCACAATCATTTTTGCATGGACAACGAACTCAACGCATATTCGCAAGACCCCGACATACTCATCAGCACACGTCACCTAACATTCATCAAAAGCGTAAACAAATATATCCACAACGACTCGTATGATGAACTGCGTGGCGCGCTCACTTTTGCGTTTGTCACCAAAGGCAAAATGAAAGCCACTATCAACAACATTCCCATCATGGGCAAACGCCACGACTTGATAGTTTGTCCGCCAAACGTGATTCTTCACGAGAGCGAAATCAGTCAAAATTTCGACGCGCGAGTGGTGATACTTTCCAGCGAATTCTTGCTGTCGATTATCAACAACGAGCGCATCAAGTGGTCGAACATATTCAACAGCCATAGCCGACCCATTATCCACCTCGACAAGGATTTCCTCAATCTGCTCGACAAATACGAGAAATTCATTGTCACCCGCTTGGCAATGCCTCGCGGCAAGGCATTTGAGGCGGTCATCACCCACTTCACTCTTTCCTTGCTCAACGACTTGGTGTGCTATGTAGACACCAACAACAACGCAGACGACAGCTTCCAGCAAGTGCCTGTGCGCCAATGCGACATTCTCTTCAAGCGACTTATCACACTGGTCGGAAGCAGTATCAACAACGAGCCGTCGCCCAACCGCTCAATACAATTCTATGCCGACCGGCTCAACGTGTCGCCAAAATATCTCACACACGTTTGCAAAGTATGCTCTGGCAAAACCGCCAAAGAACTCATCGACAGCTTCCTTATCAATCGCATTGAGTATCTGCTCCTGCGCTCCGACCTGTCTGTAAAAGAAATTGCCATGCAACTCGGCTTCCCCGACGTGTCAAACTTCGGCAGATACGTCAAGTCTAAGACGGGTTCTTCGCCTCGCTCCATCAGAGCAAATGCCGGCAAATAATCGGCCTGCCACCCATCTGCGCCGCCAAGGCGCGTCAAGTTAAATAGTCAAAAAACAGCATCGGCTGGCATACATTTTCCTACATAATTACTAACTTTGCGAATGATAAAGTTCCGACGGTCGGTCAGGCCTCGTTCCGGACTCTCGATGTGGCATACTCCTCGCATACCAGCGATGGCAAGTGTGTCATAGATTTTTATATGATTGTGTGATGATAAAACGATTCTACATACTTGCGCTTATCATAGCCGTGCTTGGTTTTTCAGGCATTGGCGATGCCGCCTACGCAAAACGAAAAGCTCGGGGCAAAAAACAGCGCACCGAACGAATCGACGGCATCGACATCTCTCACCACAACGGCCTCATCAACTGGGGTAAGGTGACACGCGAACACCCCGACATCAAGTTTGTCTACATCAAGGCCACCGAGGGCGCCACGTGGACCGACTCAAACTACGAATACAATCTGAAGCACGCTCGCAAGAAAGGCATCCTTGCGGGAAGCTATCATTTCTTCAACTACCGTTGCGATGCCAAGACGCAATTCAACAACTTTAAGCGCAACGTAGATGCAAGTCAACAAGACATAATTCCAATGGTGGATTTCGAGAAATACGGTTCTGAAAAAAATGCCACCAAGGCGGTGAAGCAACTGAAATCGTTCTGCAAAATGGTGAAGAAGCACTATGGCGTATATCCTATGATTTACACCAACGAACGCATCTACAACGACCTGCTATGGAAGGATTTCGGCAATTATCACCTGTTTATCGCCAAATATAAGAAGCAGAAGCCTAAACTGAAGGGCAATGCGCGCTACACGATATGGCAATACAGCGAACGAGGCAAACTGAGGGGCGTGAGCGAAAACGTCGACCTCGTGCGTTTCCACCCCGATTTCTCTGTATATAGCATCACTTATTCATCAAAGAAAAAGAGAAAATGAAACACCTCATATCACTCATATTCCTATTCACAGCACTATGCGCCTCGGCTCAGATACCGCACATCGAAGACCGTGGCATAGAGCCTGGCGACGACAAATCGCTTGCCGACAACTACGACGGCATCGACGTATCGAAGTATCAGGGCGACATTGATTGGGCGGCTATTGCCAAGAACAAAAACATCAAGTTTGCCTATATCAAAGCCACCGAAGGCGCCACCTACGTTGACCCTCGTTTTGAGGAGAACATCGCCGAAGCACGCAAGCACGGCGTGAAAGTGGGTTGCTACCATTTCTTGCGCAGCTCTTCATCCATCGCCGACCAATTTGAGAATATGAAGAAATACGTTCGCCGTAATGAGCAAAATCTGGTGCCAATGATCGATGTGGAATCAATGGGCAAATGGAATCAGCAGCAACTCGTAGACAGTCTCCACGAATTTGCAGTGCTTATTTATGAGCACTATAAGTGCGCCCCTATCATCTACACCTATGTAAACTTCTACAACCGCAATCTCTCCGACCTGTTTACCAACTACCCTCTCTTCATAGCACGCTATACCGACACAGAGCCAGAATTAAACGACGGCACACGATATGTGATATGGCAATTCACCGAACGTGGCCGCATCGACGGCATTCGCGGCAACGTAGACCTTAGCCGCTTCGGCAACGGATACACCGTACACGACATCTCAATAAAATCACAGCACATAGTGGGCACCACCGGGCTAAACATCAAAGCCAAAGACCTCGTGCTCGACCAATCGGACATCAAGGTTATCACTCCTCCTAAATTCAAGTCGGAGGTGAGCGAAGACCGCGCCCAAGACCTGCTCAAGCTCAAGCGCCAGCAAGCCGAAGAGGAAAAGCGTCTGCGCAAAGCACGCGAGAAAGAAGAGAAACGCAAAGCCAAAGAGGCTGCCAAGCGCGCCGAAGAAGAAGCTAAAGCTCGACGACTGCAAGCCGAATACGAAGCCCGGCATGGCGCAACGGCCACACAAAGCGATGTGCAGCAAGACGACGAAACACAAGACGTGGAAATCAGCACTAAAACACGCTATGTGAAGTCAAGCAAAAAGAGTTCCGAGAAATCAAATAAATCGATACGTTTCTCTACACGCAAGCGAAGCGACGACAACTAAACAAAGCACCTGAGTAATGAAACGAATAGGCATATTATCCGACACCCACTCCCTTTGGGACGACCGCTACGCAAAATATTTCAGCGGTTGCGATGAGATATGGCACGCCGGCGACATTGGCGACCTCACCATCATCGACCGCCTTGAGAAAGTGGCGCCTGTGGTGCGCGCCGTGTATGGCAACATCGATTCGCAAGAGGCTCGCCGACGATTTAAGGAGATGGAAATATTCACAACCGACGGCGTGAAAGTGGTGATGACGCACATCGGCGGATACCCTGGGCGATATGCTCCAGGCATCAGAAACCGCCTCGACCTCTCTGCCCCCAACGTCTTCGTGTCGGGACACTCCCACATTCTCAAAATCATGCCCGACCGCGAGTTTAATCTGCTTCACATCAATCCCGGTGCAGCAGGCAAGCAAGGTTGGCAGACCGTGCGCACACTGGTGATAATCACCATCAACAACGGCGCTGTCACCGATGCCGAAGTGATAGAGCTCGCCGAAGAAAAAGTTAAGCTAAAGTAAAACATCAACATAACTATTATGAAAAATATCATTTCTCGCATAACTAACTTGCGCGTAGCATCATTTGCCGCCACTATCACTCTGTTGTTTGCCCTCTCGGCATGTCACACCACCGAAGAAAACTACAAGGCTTCTTACGACAAAGCCGTGGAGAAAACCAAAGAAGGCATTGGTGCCGACACTTACGCAAAAATTGTTGCCGAACAAAACCGCAAAACCGACGTGGTGAACGGCGACTCGGTGCGCATCGTGCCTCGCTTCGTGGCTTGCATCGACATTGCCAAAGACCAAACCAAGCGCTACAACGTGGTGCTTCGCCAATTCAAGCAAGTGGTGAATGCCCGCTCTATGCGCGACCGCCTCAAAAGTGAGGGCCACAAATCCTATGTGCTCCACTACACTAAGGAAGACCTCTACTATGTGATTGTAGACGCATTCGACGACCGCGAAAGCGCAGCCAACTTTATTCACAACGCCAAGAAACTTGTGAAAATGAATATTCCGCTCGACAATCTTTGGATTCTCGAGAAACTCAATTGAGCGCAATAGCATTTTGCGAGAATTAAATGCTATCTTTGCATTTGACGCCTACATTGAGCCGATGCTCCACACTTTCAAGCGGACTTTGGCGATAAATGGGCGCCACGCAATCTATTGTTTTCTCAACTACTCGAAACTATGAATAGAGACACGGCTTGGTTGGTGATAATACTTCTTCTTGGGGCTAACGCAATAGCCGCACTATGGCGCTATAGCGGATTGGCTCAAGACGAACTGCCAGGTGCAAACACCGTGTATGAGCAAGCCATGCAACCCACCGAGAAGGTGACAAAAGCCGAGCCTGAGAAAATCATCCCCGACGAATTTAAGGAAATCAACGATAAGGCTTTCTTCCGCTATACAGCCCCTTTAGATTCGGCTTCTGGCACACAGCACTACGAATACTGCGCTCGTTATGCCAATCTGCAATGGCCAACATCGGTGAACGGCGAACTCAATATCATCAATCTGCACAAGGCCCTCATCAAAGCCCTTTTCGACACTTCGAGCGACAACATCTATCTTACTCTCGAAAACAACTTGCACACGCCAGTGTTTAGCCACGGCAAAGCCGAAGCAACGTCGATTAGCGCCATTCCAGAAGACACGCCAAACGCGCACGTCTACCGTTCGCGCCACATACTAAGCGTGTATCTCACCTCCGACCGCCTGCTGGAGTATGAGGTGCGCATCTATTCCAACACCGGCACCGACAGCCCTTCTGCCGAAACCGACAGGCACACCTATGTGGCTTTTGACCGCCAACGCTCTCGCGTGCTAAGCACCAGCGATGTGATTTCTGACACACAAGCAGTGCTTGCGCAAATCAATGCCGAGATTGACCACCTCAACCGGCGCGGAGCTAACCTCAAGCAAGCCACAAGAATACCGAATTTCCGCATCGAGCGCCGACGATTGAGATTTATTTTCCCAATCGGCGAGATCAGTTATAGCAGCAACAAAGAGACCACCATATCACTCTCTTACAAGCAACTGCACGACAATCTCTCGGTATATTTCCTCGATATCATAAACAACAACGACAATTACTCAATCTCACAATCATCATTATAATGCTCACACCCGAAGACTTCGATTCGCTCAAGGAATTTCTCGACAAAGAGGCTCATCGCATCAACACCACCGACTTCATCGCCAACGATCCGGTGCAATTTCCACGACGCTTCTCACGCCTTCAGGACATTGAGATTGCGGCAATACTATCAGCCACCATCGCGTGGGGCAACCGCAAGATGATTTGCAACAATTGTGAGAAAATGCTTATGCTCATGGACAACGACCCCTATCATTATGTCATCGACCAAGAGTATGAACAACTGCCCGACATGAACATACACCGCACATTCTTCGCACGAGACTTGCGCTATATGCTGCGCGGATTTCATGCCATCTACAAGCAGCACGGCTCACTGCACGATTTCGCCCTACACAATTGCGTGGGCGACTGCAACGCACCAGCATGGCGATTGGTGGAACTGATGCAGCACCAATTCTCTGAAGCCAACGGCGGAGCAGCCAACTCGCGCTGCCTGCCCACCCAACTGCGCAACACAGCCCTAAAGCGCATCAACATGGCTCTGCGCTGGCTCGTGCGCAACGACGGCATCGTAGACATGGGCGTATGGACAGCCATTAAACCATCGCAACTCTACATTCCGCTCGACGTGCACGTGGGCGACACAGCAAGAGCACTGGGCATCATCGACCGCCGCGCCAATGACCGCCGCACTGTGGAAATGCTCACCGATGTGCTGCGACAAATGCGCCCTGCCGACCCCGTAATCTACGACTATGCCCTATTCGGCATTGGCATCGGCGACAAATACCTCCGCCCCACCATCGAGTGACATTTCACCCTTTTATCAAGAAATATTCGTATTTGCAAAATTCTGTAAAATTTTTCGTTTTCTTATTCTGCGTATTTCACGATTAATTAGTAAGTTTGTAATTACGTTGCACTTTACGCATAGCAGGCAACAGATTTTACACATTTACGATAAACACTCTTTAATTTTTACGCTGTAATCAGATGGAAACAAAGCATTATACAATGGAGCAAGAAGAACAAATGGTGAACGAAGCATATAAGGTGCTCCGCGACGGATATTTAGCTAGCAACCATCGTAAGAAAGTGGAAATTATCGACCGCGCCTTTCATTTTGCCAAGGAAGCACACAAGGGCATACACCGCCGCAGCGGCGAGCCTTACATCATGCACCCAATAGAAGTGGCGCGCATCGTGAGCCAAGAGATTGGTCTGGGCTCCACATCCATCTGCTCGGCTCTGCTACACGACGTGGTAGAAGACACCGAATACACCGTAGAAGACATTGAGGCTCAATTCGGCAAGAAAATCGCCGAAATCGTAGAAGGTTTGACAAAAATCTCTGGCGGTATCTTTGGCGACAAAGCTTCGGCACAAGCCGAGAACTTCCGCAAGCTGCTTCTCACCATGAGCAGCGACATACGCGTGGTGCTCATCAAGATGGCCGACCGCCTGCACAATATGCGCACCCTCGGGTCGATGTTGCCAAGCAAGCAATACAAAATCGCTGGCGAAACTCTCTATATCTACGCTCCTCTTGCTCATCGCTTAGGCTTATTCGCCATCAAGACCGAACTTGAGGATCTCAGTTTCAAATATGAGCATCCCGACGCTTACGAGAGCATCAGCCAGAAAATCAAAGAGAGCGAGGCTTCTCGCAACGACCTTTTCCAACGCTTTTCAATTCCAATCAAGGAAGACCTCGACAAAATGGGTCTTAAATACGAGATGAAGGCGCGTGTGAAATCGATTTATTCGATTTGGAACAAAATGGAAGCCAAGCGCGTGCCATTTGAGGAAGTTTACGACCTCTACGCTGCCCGTATAGTGTTTGAATGCCCTAACGAAGCCGACGAAAAACGCATCTGCTGGAACATCTACAGCGCAATCACCGACCATTACCGCCTGCACCCCGATCGCACCCGCGATTGGATAAGCACTCCTAAAGCCAACGGCTATCGTGCCCTTCACCTCACCGTGATGGGTCCTGACGGCAATTGGGTGGAAGTGCAGATTCGCAGCCAACGAATGGACGAAATGGCTGAACGTGGCTTTGCTGCCCACTGGAAATACAAAATCGGCGAAGGCGAAGAAGAAAACGAACTCGCCATATGGCTTCAGACCATCGAAGACATCCTCAAGAATCCAGAACCTAACGCAATAGATTTTCTTGACACCATCAAGCTCAACCTGTTTGCTTCGGAAATCGTGGTATTTACCCCTAAGGGAGAATTGATAACCCTGCCAAACGGCGCATCTGTGCTCGACCTTGCCTACACCCTACACTCCGAGATAGGCAACCACTGCATCGCCGGCAAGGTTAACCATAAGCTCGTGCCGCTCTCTCACAAATTGCAGAGTGGCGACCAAGCCGAGGTGCTTACATCAAACTCTCAACTTCCGCAGCCTGAATGGGAATCATTCTTAGTGACCGCCAAAGGCAAGCAGCGTCTGCATGCCGCCTTGCGACGCGGACACCGCCACGTGGCAGAAGAGGGAGAAGCGCTATTGAAGAAATTCCTCGAAGACAACGGCTTGGACTATAGCACCACCATCACCCGATTGGTGAACAACCTCAGTCTGCGCAACGCCAACGAACTCTGCTACATGATTGGCAACAACGAATTGGCTCTCTCTGAGCAGTTGCTCAAGCAGGCACGCAAATCCAGCAAAAGCCTCTTCTCTAAGATATTCCGCATAGGCACTAAGCAGAAAGAAGAGCCTGAAGTGATAAAGTTTGAGGGTAAGGTAGACCCTAAGATTGTGTATCAACTCACCAACGTGAACGGCGTGCGAAATTACACTCTCGCCGACTGTTGCCACCCAATTCCTGGCGACGACGTAGTGGGATTTGTCAACCAAAACAACATCGTGGAGGTGCACAAACTCACCTGCCCTAACATGATGCGACTCAAGAGCAGCTTCGGCGGACGATTGCTGCAAACTCATTGGGACGATCATTCTACAAAATTCCTCGCGACAATAGAGGTGACCGGCATCGACCGCATGGGCATATTGCAAGAAATCGCATACCTCATCTCCACATCTCTCATGATAAACCTTCGCCGACTCGACATCAAGGCGAACGACGGCGTGTTTAGATGCGAATTTGATGTGCTCGTGAGCGACACTAACGTGGTGAACCAACTATGCAAGCGCATGCACCAAGTGCAAGGCGTGAAAAGCGCTACACGAATGAATAAATAACATTCTTGATTATGGTAAAAATCAACTTTAACATACGCCGAACCACACTCATCCAAGCATTGCTCTTGGTGGGTGCAATAGTGATAGTGACACTGTGCTTGCCACACGACAAGAAGTTTCACTACTCCTACAACATTGACAAGCCGTGGGAATACTCGCTGCTCACAGCGCCTTTCGACATTCCTATTGAGCTTGACACCGCCACTGCCGCACATCGCCGCGACAGCATTATGCGCAATTTTGTGAACGTGTATCGTTTCAACGCAGCGACATCATCCACGCAATTGAAACGACTTGACCAGACAATACAGAAATCGCGCATGTCAAGCCGCGAACGCCTATTGTTTGTGCGACTGCTCAACAGCGTCTACGATCGAGGCATTGTTGACAACGCCACCTATGAGCGAATCGTCAACGGCAACCTGCCATACGTGCGCCACGAAGCCGACGACCACACCATTGAGAATATCCCTACCGACAATTTCATGTCGGTGCGCTCGGCTTATGAGCATATCGACTCTCTTGCCGCACACAACAATCTGCGTGAGAGATTCAGCCAACTGCGCCTCAACTCCTTCCTGCGCCCTAACGTAGAGGTCGACTCTACCCGCTCGTTAGACCTGCTGAAAGTGCGTCTGCAAAAAGAACTCGCGCCTATTGGCATCATCCAGAAGGGTGAGCGCATCATAGACCGAGGCAGCGTGGTGACACCGCAAGTGGCATCGGCTCTCAATTATATGCGACAAGAATACGAAGCCAGCGACGAAGGCCGCCAGAAATCAAACTACTATATCACAAGCCGCGTGGCAATAATCACCATATTGCTGCTTGTGCTATATGTATACCTGAGCGTATTCCACACCGACATCTTCTACGACGTGCGCAAACTCACATTCGTGATGTCGCTACTCACCTGCTTCACATCGATATTCTTCATTGCCATAAGCTTTGAGCCTGTCAAGACAGCCTATATTATGCCATTTGCGCTTGTGCCGATAGTGATGGCTACGTTCTTCGACTCGAGCTCGGCAATCGTGGTTCACACCGTGGAGGTGATGCTTGCCTCAATCGTGTCGACCTACTCTACCGACCTCGTGCTTATGCAATTCGTTATCGGCATCGTGTCGGTGGCTTCAATCCAAGAGATGTCGCGTCGCTCACAATTGGCACGCACCGCTATTATGGTGTTACTATGCTATAGCATCATCTACACCGCATTCTTCGTGATGGAAAAAGGCACAGTCAACGGCATCAGCCGCTTTGTGTTCTTCTACTTCATACTCAACGCCATTTTCCTCTCGTTCAGCAACTTGCTCATCTTTATGCTCGAGAAGATTTTCGGCTTCACCTCATCGCTCACGTTGGTGGAACTCACCGACCTCAATCAGCCATTGCTGCGACAACTCTCCGATATGTGCCCTGGCACTTTCCAGCACGCCATGCAGGTGGCAAACCTTGGCGCAGAAGCCGCTCACCTGATAGGTGCCAACGTGCAACTGGTGCGTGTGGGCGCTATCTATCACGACATAGGCAAAATCAAGAGCCCTAACTTCTTCACCGAGAACCAGCGCGGCGTGAACCCTCACAACGTGCTCACACCTGAGCAAAGCGCTTCAATAGTGATACGCCACGTCACCGACGGCCTGGAAATGGCGGAAAAAGCCAAATTGCCACAAGCAATCAAAGACTTCATCCTGCAACACCACGGACACGGTTTGGCACGATATTTCTACACTCAAGCTTGCAATCAACATCCCAATGAATATGTCGACCCAGAGCCATTCACATATCCTGGCCCTAACCCACAGACCCGCGAGGCGGCAATAGTGATGATGGCCGATGCCACAGAAGCTGCATCTAAGAGCCTCACCGACCATAGCCGCGAGGCAATATGCGATCTAGTGAACAAGATTATCGACGGACAGATTGCCAATGGTTTGCTCAAAGAAGCGCCTATCAGCTTCCGCGATGTGGAAATCATCAAGAACACATTCATAGAGCGTCTTGGCACTTTCTACCACATGCGAGTGAAATACCCCGACCAGATTAAGAAAAAATCTGATGAGCCACAGGCCAAAAAACCTGCTGAAAATGCCGAACAGCCTGCTGCTACCACTGAGGTAAAACCAAAACTTCCGGCGGCAGAACAGCCTGAAGAAAAGAAGGATTGACGGCAAACGTTTTCTTAATTTTTTATAAATAATATTATCACATTTTGCATGATACTATCATCGATATATTGCGATTCAGTAACACTCTCCACACACCAATTTTTAGTTTTCCTAATAATAGGATTGCTGTGTATGGCCACCGCAATACTTTTGCTGTTTAAGCCCAAATTTCCGGCAGCAGTGGTTGGCTACATCGGACTATTAACCTTGCATGCAAGCACCTATATCTACCTAACAACCAACGCATTGATATTCTGGGGAATTGCTACCGTAATAGTGGGAATTCTGCATGCGATGTTGCCAAAAGGCGAGCCAGCCAACTCGCGAGCATCAAACATCTACATTGCATGGGCAGGTTTAGCCGGCACCGTGTTGGGGCTTGCCATTCACGCCAACGTGATGGTGATTGGCAGCATTATCGGCACTTTTGTGGGGCTTTTGGCCTACACCCGCACGCCAAAAGGCGCTTGGCTGAAATTTCCTACTTTCACATTTATTCAGTACTTTTGTGCTAAAGGTTTATCGGCAATCGTGGCGTTAGCCATAATGGGCATTGCCCTTGAGGGATTTATCGTAAAATGACTCCACCCCCTCGGCCGTGGTTTTTAGTATAAATTATTGAACAAAATGAGGTATTTCATATTCACAATCATAGCCACGTTTCTGGTGGCAATATCGCTGCCATCAGTGGCACAAAAATTTGAAATCAAAAAAGTAAACTTCGATAGCATACGCATTGACACGCAAAATCCAAAATCGAAATACTTTTTTCCGAAACTCATCAAGGAGTTTCAGAGCAACGACACCACAATGACGCTTGACCAATATCGTCATTTCTACTATGGATATGTGTTTCAAGAAGACTACAATCCATTCCGCGAATCGCCATTCTCCGACATGATCGAATCGCTCTACTACAAGAAGGAATTCACTCGCGCCGAGTGCGATACAATAGAGAAATACGCCGAGTTGTCGCTCAACGACAACATCTTCGACCTCCAGCAGATGGAATTTTATATCTTTGCACTCAAGCAAAAGAAGAAATATGCTCGCGCAGCCATACGTCAGTATCGCCTCAACCACATCATCGCCACTATCCTATCGAGTGGCAACGGCACTGCCGAGAATCCTTGGGTAGTAACCTCTGCCACACACGAATACTACATCCTCAACAAGCTTGGCTATGTAGCCACTGAGCATAAGTCGTTGCCAAACAACATCGACTATATTGCGGTGAAGAAGAAACACGAGAAATCGCCAGAAGGTTTCTATTTCGACGCATCAAAGATTATAGAGGTGGCCGACCAGAAATTCGTGGAATAAGCCCACACTCTATCACTCTACACAACAACAAAGCAACATTATCACTACACGATGAATATCGACGACATTCGCAACATACGCATAGAGGATTTTGACTATCCTCTGCCCGACGAACGCATAGCAAAGCACCCATTGGCTGAACGCGAAAAGTGCAAACTGCTATATTTTCGCGACGGCGACATCAAGCAATATCAGTTTAGCGACGTTCCCGCGTTGCTCCCAGAGCATAGCATGCTCATCTACAACAACACCAAGGTTATCAACGCACGTCTGCGCTTCCGCAAGCCAGGCGGTGGTGCCACTATAGAGATTTTCTGCCTTGAGCCTATCGACCCCGTCGACTATGCTCAGATATTCCAGACCACAAGCAGCTGCACATGGCTATGCCTTGTGGGCAACTCTAAGCGTTGGAAGTCGGGCGACCTCACCCAGACCGTAAACATCAACGGCGAAGACGTGACCCTCGCTGCCACTCGCGGCGAACGACGCGGCAATGCTTTCTTGATTACATTCTCATGGGACAAGAGCGACGTAACATTCGCTTCGTTGCTTGAGGCTATCGGCGAAATACCTATCCCTCCATACCTCAACCGCGGCACCGAACCAAGCGACAGCTCCGACTATCAGACCGTGTATTCGCACATCAAGGGTAGCGTGGCTGCACCAACTGCCGGATTGCACTTCACCGACGGTGTGCTCGCCGAATGCGACCGCCGTGGCATAACACGCCGCGAACTCACCCTGCACGTTGGTGCCGGCACATTCCAACCTGTGAAGAGCGACACCATTGGCGGACACGACATGCACACCGAGTTTATCTCAGTGCCTCGTCAACTCATCATCGACATCATCAACGCCACATCGCCAATTGTGGCCGTAGGCACCACCAGCGTGCGCACTCTTGAGAGCCTTTACTACATCGGCCTTATACTGCATCGCAATCCCGATGCCACCGAGAGCGACCTCTGTGTGGGGCAATGGATGCCATACACCGAA
>CAJLWM010000012.1 GCA_905210415.1 uncultured Prevotellaceae bacterium | reverse complement strand
CAAGACACGCTGCCGCCACTATCGAGTCGATATGGTCAAGTTTGCCCACCCATGGCTCTTGTGCGTATTTCTCTCGCAACTGCATAGCCACCTCGCGCGCCAGCGAGCGACCCACGCACGACACTTCAAGGCTATGCGTCAAACGGTTATGCACAAAGATACTTCCTGGCAAAGGAAACACCTGTGTCTTATTCTGCAACCTACGGAATGGCGACGAAAACACCAATCTGTCATAGTCGCGCTGAAAGTCGCTGCGCACTCCAGCCTTCTCCTTGTCGTGATAATGCTCCAGCCCCAATCGCTTGTCGCATATCAACTTATTCCAATTCATCATTTCTGCCATAACCAGTATCTTATGCAATAGTTTTCTTGGCGGCCACCAACAGATGGCCACTCTCAGGGCGCACTTGCACCCACAGAAACAAAGATAGTAAATCAAGTTGAATTAGCCACAATCATGGCACGCAATTCTTTAACCCAAATCACGGCAATAGGACGTATATGTGAATTTTCTCTACTGCTTGGAGTCTTTCGGCTTTTATAAGGCATCTTTAGTTTGTTTTTAACTCGCAATAGCTTGCTATTACTCATTAAAAAGCAATCAAAATCTGCACTTCTAAAACTCCGAAATCCATCCGAGCCCTAATGACCGAATTGGGTTAACCCAAATCGGGCAATATGACTAATGGCCGAATCAGGTTTAAAAAATCATAATTCTCCACCTCTATATATGATTGTATTCAAGATTATTATGTATTTTCGCATCTATGATAACGAATACGCCCATCATACTCCTCAACTTCACAGGCATATACGATTACGAGTCATTTGCCTCCGACCCCAACATCACCCATGTGGATTGTCGCGACGTCAATGGAGTTGATTGCTATTGCGACGAACAAGCAAGGGCAGAACTGCATCGCAGACTTGCACCCTATCCTGCCAAGGCTCTGCATTTCATAGATTCCGGCGATTTTCATTACCTCACCGAGTATTGGGTATCACGGCTGCAAGAGCCATTCACACTGATTGTGTTCGACCATCACCCCGACATGCAGCAGCCTCAATGGAAAGGCGTCATCTCGTGCGGCGGCTGGGTGACCGACGTGTTGCTACACAACCATTTCGTAAAGAATATAATCATCGTGGGAGCGTCCGACCAGCTTATCTCACAAATTCCCGTTCACCTGCGCGAAAAGGTATTGTTTTATAGCCAAGCCGAGATCGACCACCATCAGGCATGGCCATCAAAGGTTGGCAAGTTGATACACGAGCCCGTATACATCTCCATCGACAAAGACGTGCTGCGAAAGCAAGATGCCATCACCGACTGGACAAATGGCGACATGACCCTGCTGCAATTGCAAGCCGTGCTCCGCATCATCTATGCACACGAGAAAGTAATAGGAGTGGATATCACAGGCGAATGCTCCGCCACCCTCGACTACCTCTCCCAAGCAACCGACGCATCCATCAACAACCACGCCAACGAAGAACTAATGCACCTAATTCTCACCCACACTCCCTAACCCCTTCCCTCTTTTTGAGGAGGCGCTACGCCTCTGGCACCACTCTTCGCAACGCAATGCTCAACTAAGGATGTTATCTTTAGTCAATTACAGGCATCGTCTGTTGACAAAACGCTCCTATATGTTAGAATTCAAGTAACCATTTCCATAAAGGAATGAGTTCTATCTGAAATCCTTCTTTCTCTGCAATACGCTCTTCGTCCATGGTTACTACAATCATTCTTTTTACAGGCTGGACAGACGATAGCTTAATAAGCCCATCAGTTTCACGCTTGAAAGTGTCAGCATCAGCCATTGAATATGACACTTGTACTGCCAATCCCTCTTCAGGAACAACAAAGTCCACTTCTGCATTCTTGTTATTCCAAAAATAACTTCCATCACCATATTTACGTCTGAGCGTTACCGCTACTATATTTTCAAGCAAAGACGTATTGGCGTCAATAAGAAAAAGATGCAGCAAACCGTTATCCGTGAAATAATACTTGCGGTTAGATTCCTTGTCCTGCAACTTACCATACAGATTCTCATAAGGCAATATAAGCCAACTCTCGGCCATATATCCAACATAATCTATTGCGGCATCCGTGCTAAGTTTTTTCCCCGTACTACTGACTATGCTTGCTATTCTACTATACGAGAGAGGCTGCTTTACACTCTCGGCCATCTTGCGTATCATCACGCGCAATGCAAAATCGTTACGGATTCTGTATCTTGCAACCAAGTCGCCAAAGAATATCTTACTGAACAGATTACTCATCCATGAACGAGGTTCTTTCATGCCTACTGTTTCTGGCAAGCCACCATGCTGAAAATATAAATTAGTCAGTTTCACAATCTGCTTTCCATACTTATAAGTGGAATTCTTTTCATTAATATCAATACCGTTAACCTTCAAATATTCTTTAAGCGAATATGGGTACACCTCATGTATCATATATCTTCCACCAAGCGTAGTGGCAATCTCGCTACTAAGCATTTTGGCATTGCTGCCAGTTATATATACTTGATATTTTTGGTCGGCTAATCTTCTGGCAAACTTCTCCCACATATCCACCAATTGTATTTCGTCCAAAAAGAATATGGGGCGGTTGTCGTACATTTCTTCGTAGCACGTCTTTATCAAGTCAAGGTCACTGACGTCCAAAGAGTCTATTCGGTCATCCTCAAAATTGAAATACAATATTTCTTCTTTCTTATGTCCTTGTGCTATCAATTGCGCTATACGCTGAAACATCAAGTATGATTTTCCTGCGTGTCTCAAGCCTACAAATACATAATTAAGTCCGTCCACAAGTTCCACATCACGAGGAATAAGCTCCACTTGTGACACGAAGTCTTGGTATTCTGAAATGAGCACTTTTATTAGATCTTTTGTCATATACTTCTTGGTTTTAATGCTTTATTCTTTTGCAAAGATAGTTATTTTATCGTTTATAAACGACAAAATAAATACAAAAATATCGTTTATGCACGATAAAATAACTGAACACAGATTCAGAGTCTCTTTGAACAGTGACTACTGATTTATCCAAAAGTCAGGGCTAAAAGCCAGCGAAATCATCCAAAAGTCAGGGCTAATCTATGCCGTTATGGCCTAATCGCCGATTGGGATTTATTGTGGTCTTACTCGTCGGGCATACTTTATGCCGTCGGTCACCCAGCGCAATGCCTTGACAAACGGCACGCCTTTTCGACTCACTCGCCATGCCATGAGCACTGCTCGCAGCAACATCCAATCGTGGCGCTTTGCCACATAGAGATATGCTCCATTCGACATCACCACTTCCATTTTCACACCATGTCTTTCGGCTGTGGTGGGATGATTGTGGCAGGCTATCGTAATCGGGAAAAACCGCCCCTTCATGCCCAGCGATAGCACGTCGTGCAGAAACACACTCTCCTCTCCTGCCGCCAACACTGGCGCTCCGATGCCGAAATGATCGTCGAACAGCACCTTGCCTACAACCGACGCGCGGCGAAAGGCTATCTCTATCGATGCCACATAATAGCCCGACGGAAATCGGCGCAAATCAAACTCATAGTCGGGATAACTCTTCTGACTGCAATCCGACGCATACTTAAATGTGGCAATGTCGAGCGATGGGTCTTGCTCGAATTTCTCCACCACGGCCCTCAGCCCATCGGCGCACAACGTCATATCATCATCGGCTATCACGCACACATCGCCTGTGGCATGCGCCATGGCATTATTGCGGTTTAGGCTCAATCCGCCCACCGCCATTGTCACCACTCGCACATCATCACGGCAAAGCGCCTTTGGCACTTCACGAGCCACACCATCGGTCAGCTGCCACGACACCACATAGCGCAAGCCCTCTTGCCGAGCAAGTAGCATTTTCTCCACGCCGCCAATGCCGTCGTTTATCGTGCATATCAGTATCTCGAGTGTCATAAGCCTTTCTCCGAAATAATTTTGTTCCAAAAATCAATGTGCCGTTGCGCCACCACCACACTGTCGTTGTGCTTCACAACAAATTCGCGACTCATACGGCTCAGTTGTGGCAGCATCGCCTTGTTATCCACGAGCCACCGGAGTTTGTTCTCAATGTCGCCACGCACAAGCGGCGACACATTCACTATCGGGCGGCAATCAGCCTCGCCTATAAAATCGTAATATTCATCTTCACCGCCACTCACAGCCACCATGCCTTGCGCCATCGCTATCAGCGCATTGGTGGCAGGGGTGTAGGAATACAATTGGTCGAGCATCACATGCGAACGGTTCATGCGCTGCACATACTCGGCATACGGCACATTTTCCACCACATCAAGTTCGCACTTATCAGGCATCTGCTCCACCACACGCTTTGCGGCTTCGAGCAGGCGATCGGTGCCCTTGAATATGCTGCGCTTGCGCTGAATGCCAATAAACAATCGCAATTTCTCAGGTTCGCTATCCACCAATCGTGGTGTAAGCGCCTGTGTGTCGATAGGAATGCCACCATAAGCCAGTTTCTCAGGAATTATCTCATGGTATATCTTATAATACTCATAGAGGCAAGCCACAGCACCATCAATGCGATTGATGAAATATCTGTGATAGCGCTCCATCGGTGGCGCAAGCCAACTATCGCGACGCTCTTTCTCAGCCTCTTCAGATAGCATATAGGCCGTGGGGGTTTGCCCGAGCATATACTCCGAATAGGCCAGCACACGCCCTTCGATATCGGCTTTCACCACATCGTAGTCGCTGCCCAAAGCCGAGAGCATCACGCAGCGATTGTGCCGCTTCAGATAGTCAAACACCAGCCGCACCTTCTCTGGGCGCAGCTGAAGGAACACAGGATTGACCAAATGCACCACGTCGTAGCCACGCATCTTAGGCAGCAACCTCAGCACATCAGCCACATAGCGCACCGCTCCGAGCCTACCTGCGCGCCGAGTCAGATCGATGGTTCGCTGAGTATTCATCCACCTCGACCCATCGCTTATCACCACCACGTCGTGCCCCAGCCTGCACAATCCCGAGGCGAGGGTATTATGAAAATTGCTTGCATCTCCCAGTAGTAGTATATTCATATCGGCCAAAAAATAAGTTTGTAAATATACTGCATTTTTGTGGGATTGTTATAAATTTTCCGTAAATTTACCAACAGAATATTATTGTCATACTATGTCTATCACTATCATAATACCCGTTTACAATCGCGCCGATTTGGTGAAAGCCACATTGCAATCAGTGGCTGAGCAGACGGTTCGTCCATTGCAACTGATTCTTGTCGACAACAATTCCACCGACTCCACTCTTGCCACACTGCAGCAATTTCAGGCTGAGCACCAAGCGTCCGATTTCAGCATCACCGTGCTGCAAGAGGCCACTCCAGGCGCTGCAGCCGCTCGCAACTGCGGTCTGCGTGCTGCCACATCGGAGTGGGTGATGTTTTTTGATAGCGACGACACTATGGCTCCCGATTTAGTCGAGACCTACGCCAAGGCGATTGCCGACAATCCGCTTGCCGACATCATCATATCAAAGGCTTCGCTCATAGCCCTCGACGGCAACGAGAGCACGCTACCGTTTTTCACGAGCGACGCGTTTGCCAACCACCTGATACACACCATTATGTCGACCACACGATACATTGCCCGCCGCACCTACTTCACAAACGCCGGCGGTTGGGACGAAAGCCAAACGTGCTGGAACGACTACGAACTTGGTGTGCGTCTGCTACTGCAAATGCCCACATTAGCCTTCATCAGCGACAAGCCACGCATATTCGTACATGCCACCGAGCAATCAATCACCGGCACCGACTATTCCTCACGCCACAAAGCCTGCGAATATGCGCTCGACACCATCACTCGCAACATCGAGGCATCGCAGCACCTGCAACGCGAACGCTTGCTCAAGATCGTAGACTATCGTCGCGTGGTGTTGGCAGCGCTCTATGCACACGAAGGACACCAAGAATTGGCACGTCCACTCTACGGCAAGGTGATAAGGCAATATGTGTCATCACCTGTGCTTTCTACACTCTTCGCCATCGCATATTCCTACATCTCACATGGCGGCCGAGGCTTCGGACGACTCATTCGCCTGCTCATACGCTGATTTCGCTTACCTTTTTTTAACTCTCATTACCCTAAATACTAAGCGATTTTTTCGTATCTTTGCGTGTTATAGCATCATCACGCTACAATATTACGCAATATGGCAGAAGATACAGAAATAAGCGCATTTGAGCCGACCAGCAATTCTGGCGGCTACGACGAATTAGTCACACTTTCGCCGCTTGAGCACATCAGGCGACGACCGGGTATGTATATCGGTAAACTTGGTGACGGTTCGCAGAACGACGACGGCATATACGTCCTGCTCAAAGAGACTCTCGACAACGCTATCGACGAGCACGCAGCAGGATTTGGCGACACCATAGAAGTGACAGTGGAAGACGGCGTAGTAACCATACGCGACTACGGCCGTGGCATCCCTTTGCAAGACGTCACCCGTGCAGCCACAGCAATGAACACCAGCGGCAAATTCGACACGCAGAACTATCAGAGCTCTGTGGGTATGAACGGCGTGGGCTTGAAAGCCACCAACGCATTGAGCGAATGGTGCTACGTGCAATCGTGGCGCGACGGCATGACCTCGCACACCAAGTTCAACCGCGGCGAAGCTGTGGAGGAAAGCGACATTGTGCCAGCCGAAGAAGGCGCTCAAAACGGCACGCTCATCAGCTTCAAGCCTGATGACACCATTTTTGTCAACTACACATTCCGCGACGACTTCGTGGAAGTGATGATAAAAAACTATTCATTCCTCAACACCGGATTGACCATAATCTACAACGGCAAGAAATATCATTCTCGCAACGGATTGTGCGACCTGGTGAAGGAATATATGACCAACGAACCACTCTACAAGCCTATCCACCTCAAGGGCGACATGATTGAGGCGGTAATCACCCACGCCAACCAATATGGCGAGGAATACTACTCGTTTGTCAACGGTCAGCACACCACACAAGGCGGCACACACCAAAGCGCATTCCGCGAGGCGGTGTCGCGCACCATCAAGGAATTTTTCAACAAGAACTTTGAGTATAGCGACATACGCTCGGGTATGGTGGCTGCCATCAGCATCAAGGTGGTTGAACCAATTTTTGAATCGCAAACAAAAATCAAACTCGGCAGCACGGTGATGTATGCCGACGGCCCTACCGTATACAAGTTTATCAACGACTTCATAAAGCGCGAACTCGACAACTTCCTGCACAAAGAGCCACTAATAGCCGAACCGATGCTCGCCAAGATTCAAGAGAGCGAGAAGGAGCGCAAGGCCATTGCCGGCGTCACCAAGCAGGCGCGCGAACGTGCCAAGAAAGTGGCGCTCAACAACAAGAAACTGCGCGACTGCCGCATTCACTACAACGACGCCAAAGGCGATAAGCGCGAACTATCGTCAATCTTCATCACCGAGGGTCTTTCGGCGAGCGGCAGTATCACCAAGATTCGCGATGTGGAGACACAAGCCGTGTTCTCGCTTCGAGGCAAACCGCTCAACTCTTTCGGCATGCAGCAGAAAATCGTATATCAAAACGAAGAATTCAATCTGCTTCAAGCGGCCCTCAACATTGAGAACGGCCTCGACGACCTGCGCTACAATCGCGTGATTATCGCTACCGATGCCGATGTCGACGGTATGCACATTCGCTTGCTGATGCTCACATTCCTGCTGCAATTCTTCCCGGAATTGATCAAGACGGGTCACGTATACATCTTGCAGACACCTCTTTTCCGTGTGCGCAACAAGAAGGAATCGAAACGCCGCTCTTCCACCACTTCAAAAGCCGTGAAAGAGAGCAAACCAGAGACCTACTATTGCTATAGCGACGAAGAGCGCATCGCAGCCATCGCCAAGGTGGGCGAAGGCAATGCCGAAATTACACGATTTAAAGGTCTTGGTGAAATCTCACCTGACGAATTTAAGGATTTCATCGGCGAAGGCATGCGCCTCGACCGCGTGACCCTGCGCAAAGAGGATGCCGTGCGCGATATGCTCGAATTCTATATGGGCAAAAACACTATGGAGCGCCAAGGCTTCATCATCGACAACCTCGTAATCGAAGAAGAAGATGACATCACTCAATAACGAATCGCGCCACATAGCATTTTTCGCCGGCTCGTTCGACCCCTTCACCCGCGGTCACCAATCAATCGTGCTCCGCTCACTCTCGCTCTTCGACGAGGTGGTGATAGGCATAGGCATCAACCCTGCCAAATCGGCTATGATGACCGTGGAGCAACGCATGGAATGGATTGAATCCGTGTTTCACGACTATCCGCAAGTGAGTGTTGTGAACTACTCTGGGCTTACCGTAGATGCCGCCCGACAAGCAGGCGCTGTCTGCCTCATTCGCGGTGTGCGTGGCGCCGAGGATTTGGCATACGAGCAGCAAGTGGCCGACTACAACCGCAAGGCCACTGGCATTGAGACCGTATTCCTGCCCGCCCTGCCCGAAGAGGAAGAAATCAGTTCAACACTGCTCCGAAGCCTGATTCGCCAACACAAAGATGTGAAGCACCTATTGCCTCACAACTATCCTCAGCACATAGCAGATGCGCTATTTGCTAAGTTTGCACCAATCGAAAACGTATAACAGAACATTAAAAAACTCTCCACCAATATCTATATGAACAAGAGTCGTTATATCGCAATCCTTCTGCTCTCAATGGCGTTTATCACCATTGCGCAGACTATGCCGAAAAGCATCAAGAAACTCCTAAATGCGCAATACGCCATTTCGGCTTTCTATGTCGATAGCGTCAACGAAGACAAAATAGTGGAAGATGCCATCAAGGGCATTCTCAAAGAGCTCGACCCTCACTCCACCTACACTACCGCAGCCGAAACCAAAGAACTCGACGAACCTTTGCAAGGCTCTTTCAGCGGCATCGGCATACAATTCCGCATGAACGAGGATTCGCTATATGTGATCCAAACCGTGGCTGGCGGCCCTTCGGAGCGTGTGGGCATTTTGGCTGGCGACCGCATCGTGACGGTGAACGACACCACCATCGCTGGAGTGAAAATGAACACCAACGACATCATGAAGCGCCTTCGTGGTCCTAAAGGCTCAAAGGTGGAACTCAAGGTGAAACGCGGAAAAAGCCCCGAACTTATCACCTTCCGCATCACCCGCGACAACATTCCCCTTTATAGCATCGATGCTTCTTATATGATCGACGACAAAACCGGATATGTGAAAATCGCTCGTTTTGCAGCAAGCACCAATCAGGAATTTGTTTCTGCCATCGATTCGCTCAAGCGTGTGGGCATGAAGCAACTCATCGTAGACCTCACCGACAATGGTGGCGGCTACCTCAATTCTGCCATAGAAATGGGCAACGAACTGCTCGGCCGTGGCGAAATGATTGTTTACACCGAAGGCCGCACAAGCCCTCGCAACGAAGCCAAAGCCTTGGGCAACGGCAAATACCGCAAAGGCAAGGTGGCTGTGCTCGTCAATCAATGTTCAGCATCGGCTGCCGAAATTTTTGCCGGAGCCGTGCAAGACTGGGACCGCGGCGTGATTATCGGACGTCGCTCGTTCGGCAAAGGCTTGGTGCAACGCCCACTGCGTTTTGAAGACGGCAGCATGGTGCGCCTAACCGTGGCTCGCTACTACACCCCATCGGGCCGATGCATTCAGAAGCCTTACAAAAAAGGCGACCGACTCGACTACGAAATGGACATTCTCAACCGCTATAAAGACGGCGAACTATCTAATGCCGACAGCATACACTTCGCCGACTCTCTGCGCGTAAGCACCCTCAAAAACGGCAGAGCAATCTACGGTGGCGGTGGCATTATGCCCGACGTGTTTGTTCCAATCGACACCACTGAATATAGCGACTACTATCGCGACCTCGTGGCTAAGGGCATCATCGTGCAATACAGTCTCAACTACGTTGACAGCCATCGCGCACAGATTATGAGCCAATACAGCAACGTGGCTCAATTTGATGCACAATTTGTAGTTGACGAACAAATGACAAAGGATATCATCGCTGCTGGCGAGCGCGACAGCGTCCACTTCAACGAGCAACAATATGCCAAGAGCAAACTACTTATCAACAACGTGGTGAAAGCACTTATCGCCCGCGATGCCTATAGCGACCCATCGGCCTACTTCGTGGTGATGAATCACACCAACCCTATCGTGAAGCAGGCTATCGACATCCTCAACGACGATCGCAGATACAACGAAATCCTCACTGGCAAACCAAGTAAAAAGAAGTAATTTCTCTCAGAATACTATGTCAAACAGCCCAAATCGGAAGCATCCGATTTGGGCTGTTTTATTTTTATCGGGAACGTGCGCTATAGCTTAATGCCATACTTCACGATGCCCCCGCCCAGCATTCGCTGCGGCAAGAAACTCCTGAGCGCATCCACCACCGTGTTGAGCATCCGCTCGCGGATATAGTCGTCTTTGATATAGAGCGATATGCGCCTTTGCGAGAGGTAATCGCCCTTTATCTCGCGCACATTCTTGCGCTGCATCTCGCTAAGAAACGGCAAATGCATCTCCGGAATAATCGTATAGCCGCCATTCTCATCCACTATGCGTATCAGGGTCTCTATACTTCCCGCCTCGTAGATATGATGCCCCTTGCCACGCGCCTTACAAAACGAGAATGCACTGTCGCGCAGGCATTGAGCCTCCTTCATAATCCACATGTTCTCATGTTCCAAGTTTCCGGGATCAAACACCGGCAGTTTTCGCCAACAACTCTCGGCAAGATACACATAGAAGCGCTCGGTGTAGAGCGGAACTTCAAGCACACCCTGGCAAGTGTTATCAGAGATGCCAATACCTGCATCAAGTTCGCCATTTAGCAGAGCCTCAAGCATATAATTGGCTTTCATCTCCTTAATAGTCAAGTCAACCGCTGGATAAGCCTCACGATAGTGCTTGATAAACTTCGGCAATAGATACGGCGCAATTGTAGGGCCAACCGACAACACAAATCTTCCACCGATAGCGCCCTTTCCCTCGCTGATGAGCTCCACAATGCGATCGGTTTCCATCAACGCTTTCTGCGCCTGAGCGATAATCTTCTCGCCCACAGTGGTGGGTTTAACGAGCTTGTTGGTACGCTCAAAGATACGCACATCAAGTTCTTCTTCAAGCTTCACCAGCATAGCGCTTAGCGTGGGCTGCGATATATTACACGCCTCAGCCGCTCTCGCAAAATTGCGAAAGCGGTCGATGGCAACAATATATCTTAGTTGCTGTATGTTCATAGGCTACCGATGATTTGCGATTATCGCCTTCAGTTCGTGCAGCGGCATGGCTCCACTTTGTCGCCAAAGCACCTTTCCGCTACGGAAAAGCATCAGCGTTGGCACCGACTGTATGCGATAAGCCTCAGCCAAACCGCCTATTCTGTCAACATCCAGTTTTATGATGCGAATGCTGTCGCCGAGGTCTTTCTTCAATTGCTCGAGCACCGGATGCATCTGCTTGCATGGTCCGCACCAAGTGGCGAAGAAATCCACCAACGTGAGTTGATTGCCATTGATTATTTCATTGAATTTTTCCATATCATTACTTATTTTTCAGTTTACATATCATTTGAGTCATATTGCCCATCGGGCAGAACACACACCAGGTGCGAGGACGATAGATTACCGTAAGCGCAACTCCCACAATAAGCGATGTGAGCATAATACCATAGAGTCCGAAGGCAAATTGTGCCACCCAAGGCTCCACCACAGTTGGGTATGCCCAATGCCAAGGCACGTCGAACGTCCAAAGCAAGTGGATGCTTTCGCGCAGAGATTCCACTCCGCTCGCCACATGCACTGTGAGAATTATCATCTGAACGAAGAAGAACATGAAGAACACAAGGAAGCCGTTTCTAAACCACTTCGACGATAGCCACCTCGAAGCCACCTTCTTGCTCGACCATCCAAGCGTGTTGCCTATCTGCAGAAACAGCTGGCCACGTCCGCAATAATTGTTGCAATAGCCTTTGCCGGCACCGAAGATTGCCATAAGCAGCGGTATCATAAAGCATATCACTCCAAGCCATGCATACACAATATTGAAGAACCCGAGGGTGAAATATGTTGCCGAGACAATCCACATATAATCGCTCCAACGCTTTTGCTTCTTAACTGCCATAACTTACCTCTCCACTTTATGTATTACGCCCGCTGGGCAATTCTTCTCACATATGCCGCAACCCACACATAGGTCTTCGTCTATCACGGCATAACATCCCTTATATATGCTTATCGCATTTCGTGGACACTGCTTCACGCACACTCCGCAAGCCACACATCGGTCTTTCTCGTTCTGTGCTTTATATTTCGATGCCATATCACTTGCCCTCCTGCGCTAACAATTCCTCAAGAAACTCCGAAGCATCAGCCACACACATCGCGCATTCGCGTAGCACCCTGCCACTGCCAGCACCCTTGAGCAATCGGCATTGTGTGGCACCATTGCGTTGCTGAAATTTCTCCATAATCTGGCGCATTCCCTTCATCGACTTTGCTTTATCCTTGGTGGCAAGACCGAGCACAATGCCTGCGCCCACTATTGCGCCGCAAGTGCCCTCCATATTGCCCATACCAACAGCAAAGGCGTTGCCGGCATGCTTGATGGTCTCTTCGTCAAGGCCAGTGAAATCGTGATAGGTGCAGCACACAGCCTGAGTGCAATTGTATCGCCCGCCCAACTTCTTGCTTGCTGCTATTTCTTTTCTACTTTCCATATTCTTATTTAGTTACATTTGTTCTACACTGCAAATTTAAATCTTTTATTATAGACAAACGAACGTTTTTGTCTATTTATAGATAGACCACATCTATTATCACAACATATATGCCAAACGGGGCTGTGCCACCAATCTGGCACAGCCCCGCCTATATGCATTAATCGATACAATCTTTTACTTTCTCAACTTCAAGCCGCGGCGCATCGCGCTATTGGTGTCGGTGTAGTCAACAATATTGACTGGACCAGTCCACTTACCAGTAATCTTATTTGGCTTACGAGTAGAATCATAGATGTTATTATCATCGGCGAAATCGAATTCTATAGTGTATTCACCATTCTGATGAGAAATCTTCAGCGTGCCACTTATCACAGGGGCTTTTCCTACAGCTACAGCCTCGTTACCCGACAACTTATACTTCACATAGCATGTCTTATCGGCAGAATTACCACTAAATTCGCCTGGCGATACTGTCCAACCCTTCTTTGAATCAGAAACAGTGTAAGTGCCTGTAGGCAGAGCCTCGGCATTGCCTGTAGGTGCGACGAAGTCAATCGACAAAACTTCTGTTTCATTAGCGAGGAACACGCCATAGTTGGCTGTGCCGTTGCCTAAGAAGTCGCCATAATAATATGCAGCCGAACATTGCGTTGGCACCATATTCACGTCGGAAGTAAGAGTGGTTTGCGGAGTCTTGCTGGCATTGAAATCCTGAATCTTGCCAGTCCAAGAAGCCTTCACGGTGTAACCATCAGAGTCCTTAAAGTCGCACACGATTTTGTAATTGCCATCTTCAACTTTAGTAATCACCACCTTGCCATCAACCAGCGTACAGAATTTCACACCATTCGAAGCATCGGTCTGCTGACAGAATGTGCCTAAAGCCTGCTGACCAAACCATACACCTGGATAATATGTGCCCGGATTATATTTCTTTCTCTCACCTGCAACATATTCGCCAGCTATATCAGCACCCTTTGCGGTATAGAAATCAAATTGAATCTTATATCCCTCGCCATCGGTATACAATCCATCGCTCGACAACTTTTCGGTATCGAAAAGACGAATCACATAATTGTCGTAATCATCTGTTTCTGAGAATTTCTGCATTGTCACTCTCTTTGGCTCGATATTCAGATTTTTTCTGATATGGCCATCATTCACCTCATCGTCGCTCTTGTCGCTGAAAGTAATAGCGCCAGTGTAGGTAAACTTGAGTTTCTCATCATCTTGAGTAGTAACATCAACAACTATATTATAGCCACCCGACACATGCTTCACTGTGATTGTACCTTCCTTAAACAATTTGTTGACGATACGATACTGCTCGCCCACTTTTTCCTTATTATATATAGCAAAAGTCAGTTCGGTATTAAATGTGCCATTTGCGCGGCCCTTATTTGGTGTATAAACACCTTCTGGCAAAATCGGATTGGCGTGGTCGGCCGAAATTGCCGCCCATATATCGCAAAGCACCACATAATTGCCCGGATCCTTAGGGAGAATATCATTGGTGTCACCAGTAGTACCAACCTCTCCGCTCGAAAGGATGAAATAATAGTCGGCGTAACCTTCTTTCCAGAAATCACCGAAATAAATGCCATCGCACGACTTTGTCAATTTCACCTCTGTAACCTTATCGCCCGGATTATCAGGCTTTCCCGGTTCATCATTACCACAAGAACTAACTAAGCCACATAAAACCATTGCAAATGCAACATAAATGGAGAATAACGTTTTTGTTTTCATTTTTTGATTAAATCTTTATTGCTTCGGAATTTTATAAATTGCTATGCCGCAAAGATAATACTTTTATTTTGGATTTTTGATTTCTTTTGTTTACTTTTGCAGTCGTTATGAAAACAATTTTAAAACAAAATTGTATCAAATTTCTATTAATTAATAATTTAAAACAAACTGTTTTATGAAAAAGCTAACATTCCTATTTACTCTCTCTTGCAGCACTTGCATTTACAAGCTGCTCTGATGACGAACCAGAAAAACAACCAGTGTACAAAACTATCGCTTTTGAAGATTGTCAATTTGCGACCGAAAAAGCCGTCGACAACTTCGCAGCATCAAGTAGCACTGCAACATACACCGAATTTGGCGCCGACTTCACAAATGCCAACGTTTACTACACACTTGGCGGTATCCTCGTGGCAAGCAAGTCAGAAAAGCCAGAGACCGAAGGTGAATACCTCGAAGAAGCAAGCGCTCGCAAAGTGGTATGCAACCTTGCCGACAACGATGCTAATCGCTTCACTGGTGCCGACAAAACCGAAAAATATTCTATTTGGGCTTACTCTCCATACAAGACTGATATGGTTCCTTCGTTTGCATTTGCCGATGGTGCTGAACACAAAATCACTTCTCTCGAAGTAAACAACGTTGCTAAATATTGGCAAGTTATGAAAATCGGCTATTACTCCAAGACCGGTTTTGCCGCTGGCGACTACTACGAAGTAATCTTCACTGGTTACGATGCCACTGGCAAAGAAACTGGCAGCGTACCTGTAGTGCTTGCCGACTTCCGCGACAACAAGACTTTCATCATGGACACTTGGACAAAGGTTGACCTTTCTTCTCTTGGCAAAATCAACAAACTTGTTCTTACTGCCACTCCATCTGATAAACTCAAAGAACTTCTCTACGGCGACAACTACTCAGTTTGCGTTGACCAAATCACATTCGACGTTACTGACGAACCTGCAACTTCTGCAAAGTAAGCACACAACTTAAATTTTACACAGCCTGGTGGATTCTGTCCATCAAGCTGTTTTTTTTACCCCATATATTTGACATGGCTCTCCGATTTGGGTAATAATTGCCCCAATGCACCGTACAGCCATAATATAAGAATAAAGCCCGAGAGCGATTTGCTCACGGGCTTATTATGTCAAATGTGATATGAATTATCAGATCATTTGTTCGCTACCACCGTTGCTCTCGTTGTTTTCGTGTTGAGGAGCTTCGTTGTGGTTAGCGTGTTCGCCATTGTTGCGACGTGGACGATCGTCACGACGAGGGCCACGACCATCACGGCGAGGACCGCCATTGCCGCCTTCGCGACGTGGACCGCGACCATCACGACGTGGACCACCGTTGCCGCCTTCGCGACGTGGACGTTGTTCTTCGTAACCTTCTGGCTTTTCTTGAAGAGCCTTCATTGACAAACGGAACTTGCCTGTCTTCTTGTCGATTTCAATCAACTTAACAGTCACCTCATCGCCTTCCTTTATGCCGCTTGCTTCCATGTTTTCAAGACGGTTCCAAGAGATTTCTGAGATGTGAAGCAAGCCATCCTTGCCAGGCATAAATTCAACGAATGCACCGAATTCGAGGATGCTTTGCACCTTACCAGTGTAAACCTTACCCTCTTCAGGCACAGCGATGATAGCCTTGATGCGAGCAACTGCTGCGTCGATAGCATCCTTGTTGGCTGCAGCGATTTCGATTTTGCCTACGCCGTCGATTTCATCGATTGTAACAGTAGCACCTGTTTGTTCTTGAATGCCTTGGATAGTTTCACCACCCTTACCGATGATAGCACCGATAAATTCCTTATCAACAGTCATAGCCACGATGCGTGGAACGTGAGGCTTGAAGTCTTCGCGTGGAGCTGGAATAGTGTCATGGATGATATTCAAGATGTGCATACGACCTTGCTTAGCTTGATTGAGGGCTTCAGCGAGGATTTCATACGACAAACCGTCGCACTTGATATCCATTTGAGTAGCAGTGATACCATCAACAGTACCAGTTACCTTGAAGTCCATGTCACCAAGGTGGTCTTCGTCACCGAGGATGTCAGAAAGGATAGCGTGCTTAGTACCGTCAGAGATAAGACCCATAGCGATACCCGCAACAGGCTTCTTCATTTGTACACCAGCATCGAGCAACGCCAATGTGCCAGCACATACAGTAGCCATTGATGACGAACCGTTTGATTCGAGGATATCGCTCACGATACGGCAAGTGTATGGGAAGTTTTCTGGCAACATGCTCTTGAGTGCGCGCCATGCCAAGTGGCCGTGACCGATTTCACGACGGCCTACGCCACGTTGTGCCTTAGCTTCACCTGTAGAGAATGGTGGGAAGTTATAGTGAAGAAGGAAGCGCTCAGTGCTGTGGTTAAGCACGTCGTCAACCATTTTTTCGTCGAGCTTAGTACCCAAAGTAACGGTAGCGAGGGCTTGTGTCTCACCACGGGTGAAGACAGCTGCTCCGTGAGGTCCTGGGATATAATCAGTTTCGCACCAGATTGGGCGAATATCCGTAGTCTTACGGCCATCCAAACGAACACCTTCGTCGAGCACGCAACGGCGCATTGCTTCTTTTTCCACATCGTGGTAGTAGCGTTGCACCAATGGAGCCTTTTCTTCGCGTTCTTCTTCTGGGAGAGATTCGATGAATTCGTCGCAGATAGCGCCGAAGCTATCAGCACGCCAATGCTTGTCAGCGCAACCAGCCTTAGCCACAGCGTAAGCCTTGTCGTAGCAAACTTCCTTCACCTTAGCGCGAAGTTCTTCGTCGTTCACTTCGTGGCAATATTCACGCTTAACAGTTGAGCCAACTTCTTCAGCAAATTCCATCTGAGCCTTGCATTGAATCTTGATAGCAGCGTGTGCAGCCTTCAATGCTTCGAGAAGATCGTCTTCGCCAACTTCGTTCATTTCACCCTCAACCATCATTATGTTGTCATAAGTAGCACCTACCATCAAATCCATATCAGCCTTTTCAAGTTCACCGAAGGTTGGGTTAATAACGAATTGACCATCGATGCGTGCTACGCGCACTTCACCGATAGGACCATTAAATGGAATGTCAGATACTGCAAGTGCAGCAGAAGCTGCGAGACCTGCAAGAGCGTCAGGCATATCTTCGCCGTCGCTTGAGAACATGATTACATTTACGAATGTCTCAGCATGATAATTGTCTGGGAACAATGGACGCAACACGCGGTCAACGAGGCGTGATGTGAGAATCTCATAATCCGAAGCACGGCCTTCACGCTTTGTGAAACCGCCTGGGAAACGTCCTGCAGCAGAGAATTTTTCTTTGTATTCTACTGTTAGTGGCATAAAGTCCACTCCTTCGCCGGCTTCCTTAGCCGACACAACTGTCGCAAGAAGCATGGTGTTGTTCAAGCGCAGTTCAACCGCTCCATCGGCTTGCTTAGCAAGCTTGCCTGTTTCAAGGGTGATCACACGTCCATCACCCAAATCGATGGTTTTTTTAATTGGTGTTACCATATTTTTTATTAATTCAGCTATATATATTTAAAATTGTACAAAGTTAGCAAATAATCCGCTTTTTTGCTACTAATTGGCTCAATAATAACCATTATTCGTGCGAAAAAGAACATTTTTATCCATCTTTTCCCCATTGTCGAGTGGAAATTTTAGGGTATTTCCTTCTCGTTAAACCACCAAAGCCACGAGCCCGAAGTCTCGTGGCTTTGGTGGTGAGTTTATGTAGCATGCCCAGTAGCGGCATCAATGGTCGACGCTCAACCCAATTCGGTCGTTAGGGCTCAGAAGACTCCAAGCAGTAGAAAAGCCTTACATTTACGGCCTATTGCCCGATTTGAGTTTAATCTCCGAAGAGCGACATCTGTGCAGCGCCGATGTCGTGCGACGGCTTCTGGCGCTCAACACTTGGCGCTGGTTCGGGTTCTGGCTCAGGCTCCGATGGTGGCGAAGGCATCAACCAGTCGATATTGTCAATCTCGTCGATTGCCGACACCACTGCAGGCTCTTCATTCACCTCCACAGTGGCTTCGGGACGCTCTATCTCAACGTTAGCGGCATCCACGCCCTTCTCGTCGAGGAGACGGCGCAAATGCTTGATTTCAGCATCGCGGTCGTTGATATTAGCCTTCAGGTTCTTCACTTGCACGTCGAGAACCATATTGTCGGCCTTAAACTTGTTGGCCGAAGCGGCAAGTTCATCAATAGACTTCTGCGCAGTAGCCATCTCAGCATCATAGCCAGCAATCTGCTTCTCCCTGCTGCCCAATTTCTTATTGAGGGCATCAATCTGGTTGGCAAGTTCCACATCGTGTGCACGACGTGCCTCGTTGGCATCAGCAATTTGCTCCTCAAGCGCAGCTTTTGCCGCCTTAAGTTGCTCAACCTCAGCATCACGCTCAGCGATAATGGCATTTGCATTATCAAGCGACGATTGGTCGGCTGCATCAGCAAGACGCTTACGCAACTCGCGTATTTCGGCGTCTTTCTTATCCTTGATAACCTCAAATTGCTCGATTTTCTCTTGTATTTCAGCAGCGATTTCAAGTTCTTCTTGAGCAGTTTTCAGTTCGCTCTGCAGGTTTGCCACCTCGCCACTTGCAAGGCGCAACTTCTCGCTGAGCGATTTCACCTCTTGCTCCTTGGCAGCGGCAGCGCTTTGCAATTCGTTGATCAAAGCATTTGTCACCTCCATTTTGCTCTTATACTCTTGCTCAATCTCGCTATTGTCTGACTTCTGCTTCCACTCATCAACGCTCTTTTGCAAAACGTCGATTTCCACATTGGCAGCCGAGAGTTTTTCTTCCAGTTCAGCAACGGCTGCCAACTTCTGGCGTTGCTCGTTCACCACACCGGTCAAGCGACTTATCTCTTCAGCATCTTTTTCAGAGTCTGACACCTGCAATTGCATCACCTTGAGTTTGTTGAGCAAGCCCTTGTTTTGCAACTGGTTTTGTTCGTGTTGTGCCTCAAGGTCGGCAATGCGCGACTCCAAATCGTGCGAACGCTCCACGATGGCGCGGCGCTGACGCTCCTCGCTCATCAAGCGGTCTTTTATCTCTTGTGCTTTGCGCACGGCCTCATCGGCGCGTTGATTGCTCTGCGACAAACGCTGGTTCAACTGGTTTCGCTCGTCCACCCACTGGCGACGTGCTTCCTCAAGCGAGTTGCGACGCAGATTCACCACATAGTCGCGAAACTGCGGACCCATAGCTATATTCACGGCCTTGCGTTCCTTCTCTATGTCGATGCAATCACGCACAAATTCAGGCAAGTTGCTATTGATGATGGTGATAATGCCATCAAACACGCCTTCGGGCAACTTCTCCTCTACTTCGGCCACCTGATGTGGCTTCACCTCAGCCACAGCCACATCGGCAGGCTCAGGCGCAGAGGAAAGGCTCTCAAGATCGGGCAACGGGTCTTCCTTCTTAAACGGATTGACGTAGGGGGTGCGATGCGACGGATTCAATCCATCGAGTTCGTCATCCTCATCGTAGTCGTTTTCAGAATAGCCTAATGCGCTCTTCAGTTTATTAATAAATCCCATGGGCAAATCTTTCTATTAAATGCCAATTTTCGTTATTATCTGTAATTATCTAATTCCATTAAAAGACTTATCCCCCCAAAAACGAGCCACCATCATTCCTCGGGCTTCAGCACAATGCCTTGACCATTGCGCCCATTGATAGCCACAGTAAGAGGCTTGGGGAATTTCACTACACGCAGATACTCGCTCTCATATTCGGCTTTACAATGCCACAGATAATCTTCGGCATACACATTCTGCGAATCGTTGGCATCGAGCGTAAAATAGCCCACGCCAAACGAGGTGAGATTTTGGAAAAAGTGAGTACCCTGGCTCGGCTCAATGCGGCTGCCGGGCAAAGCCAGCTCCACAATCACTCTTGCGGCCGAAATATGTGGCCATTTCACCGGCACACCAAGCGCCATATCGCTCGAGCCCCAGCGGCCAACGCCAATAAGTATGTAGTTTTCTTCTTTTTCCGTAAAGGTACGATTTATTTTTTCAATTTCCACTGCAATTTGCGAATTATTTGCCAAAGAAAATTTTTCTGGCTTCACCATCACAACGCTCGTAATATTGTCCATCATACCATGTCCTAATGCCCGATTGCTGAATAGCAACACTTTATCTCTGTCGACCGACATTATATGCTCGTCGAGCATCTCGCGGCGGTCTACTATTGGGCGTATCTGCAGCCAATATAGTTTTCCTCTATCGCCCTTTGCCACTTGGTTGGGCTTATTTATCACACCGGCAAACTCTATCTCCACTGGGCGGTCCATTGCCATCTGGCCTTTTTTGAGCATACTATCGGCAATCTCGGCGAGCGGATACACGTCGTGATTGAGCACATTGGCAAATGTCACAAGCTTTCTGCCGAGTCCTTGGTCGGTGTCGTTGATGCGATTGTCCATAGCATTGTAGGTCGACACCATATATTTCAGTTCGCCATCTGCGGCAGCATCCTGCACGCTCAATTGCTTGATATTGAAGCCATCATCCACCTTAAAGTCGGTAGCAGCCTCGTTAGCTTTCAAGGCATAGAATTTTGTCTGAGTGTCGCGTAATGCCAAATCGAGGGTGCTTGTCTGCAGCACATTGCGCGGGTGCAGCGGTGAGAAACGCAGCGACATGCCGCCATCCACAATGTATTTTCCCAATCCCACGGCTATCTCACACACGCCCTCTTCGGGCTGCTCATCGTTGATCGGATAATAGTTGAGCGAACGGCCTACGCCAGAGAACGACGGATAATAATATTCGCCATGCTCTTCGCCCACCACTTCTTGTATGATCACCGCCATCTTCTCTTGGTCGATCACATTGCTCGTTGCCACCATATAAGCCTTGCTATCGGCATAAAACACCGAGGCATACACGCCCTTAATGGCATCGCCAAGCTGCTTCATCATCATGTGCTTATCACTGAGGTGCGGCACCATATATGTGGCATAAATTCCGGCAAACGGCTGATAGTGGCTGTCTTCGAGCAGCGACGACGAGCGTATGGCAAGCGGACTGTCTACCACATCAAACAGCGCATAGAAGTCGAATATCAGTCGCGACGGCAAGTCGGCCTCAAGGAAACGCTCCAAAATCTTCTCATCCGGCGCATTGCTCAGCGCTATAGGATAGAGATTGTTGCTTCGCATAAACTCATCGAAGATATCGGTACACAGCACCACCGTGCGCGGTATCTGCACCGACACACCATCGAAATCGTCGAATTCGGGGTTTTTCTTGATAATGCTATCGATAAACGCCAAGCCACGGCCCTTGCCACCCAGCGACCCCTGCCCAATGCGGGCGAAGTTGCTGTAATAGTCAAATCGGTCGCGCTTAAACACGGCCACAACGCCGCGGTTTTTCATCTTGCGATATTTCACAATCAAGTCGAATATCAGCTGACGCACGGCCTGAGCCTCATCGAGGCGCTCAAAACGGTGCATCTTTATCACCTCGGCAATCGGAAACAACGCACGCGAATAAAGCCATCGAGATATGTCGTCGTGGTTGGCGTGGAAGAATAGCGATTCGGCCGGAATGTCAAACACCCTATTCTGCAACCCGCGTAGATCTTTGATGCGCTCTATCTCTTCGCCGGTCTTAGGATTTCTGATGACAAAATCGCCGAATCCGAAATTCTCGAGTATCGCCTGACCGAGGTCTACGGGTAGTTTCTTTGAATTTTTGTCGAGGAACGTGCCGCCGAATTCTGCCACATAAGCGGCATTCGACACCTCGCTCGATTCTATGATTATTGGTAGATTCTTATCTAACTTACGCAGTTGGCGAGCCAAGTGCAAACCCGCATGCGAGTCCTTCTTGCCTTCGCGCATAAACGACACGTCGCTTATCACGCCAAGCATGTGCTTGCCATAGCGCTCATACATGGCCATCGCCTCCTCATAGTTGCGGGCAAGCAACACCTTTGGCCGGCCACGCATACGCAGCATCTGCTCATGCTCATTAAGCGCTTCGGTGGAGAAGTCGCGCGACTGTTGCAGAAGGAATCTATATAGCGTGGGCAACACCGATGAATAGAATCGCACCGAGTCTTCCACAAGCATTATCAGCTGCACGCCCACCTCATTCACGTCGTTGTCTACATTCATAAAGTCTTCAAGCAACTTTATGATTGCCACAAGCAGGTCTACGTTGCCGAGCCAACTGAACACGAAGTCTACTCCGGTGAAGTCTTCTTTCGACAAGCGCCGCGACACTTCGCGCGAGAACGGTGTGAGCACCACATAGGCTATATCGGGATGCAAGCGCTTGATTTCTCTTGCGCCATCAAAGGTCTCGCTGATGTCTACACCCGGCATGGCTATCACCAGATCGTAGTGCTTGCGCGAAAGGGCGTCGATTGCCTCGGCGATATTTGCCACTTGGGTGAAACGTGGCGGAGAACTAAGGTTGAGCGACGTATATTCAAAGTAAATCTGCTCTTCCAAGCGGCCATCGTCCTCAAGCATAAAGGCATCGTAGGGCGTTGCCACTAGAAGCACGTTATAGATGCGTCGCTGCATAAGGTCGCGGAATGCCGTGTCCTTGAGATACAACTGACCCAATAATTTCTCGTTCATAATCCTTCTATATTTTTTGCCACACCCTTGCCCTTAGGCGCTCACCAGTGGGGGGAGAGTCACTTGCGCTTGGCTTGTTCGGGTGCAAACTGATTTGGATAATCAATCGCCACACGAGGGCGACGCATTGCCCTCACCACAAGCCAAATACCTGCCACAATAAACGGTATGCTCAGCAATTGGCCCATATCCATGCCGCACGATGCTCGCAGGGCAAGTTCCCATGGCTCTTGCACGTTTTTCACAAATTCTATCACGAAGCGAGGCACAAAAATGCCAAGTAGGAACACTCCGAAAATCAAGCCTTGACGCTCGCCGCAGTTTTTACGCCAATACATCCACATGCAGATGCCGAATATCAGCAAGTAACACAATGCCTCGTAGAGCTGCGTAGGATGGCACGCAGCGCCATGCTCCACTATGCCATCTGGGCAATACATCATCCACCACTCCTTTGAGCGCACAAACTTCATGCCCCAAGCCGCAGTTGTGGCACCGCCATAGATCTCGCTGTTCATCAGGTTGCCAATGCGTATGAGCGCACCCACAAAGCCCACTGGCACCACCAGGCGGTCGAACGTCCACAGTGGCGACATGCGTGTCACGCGGCGCGAATAAAGCAATATCGCGAGTATTATACCTATAGTGCCGCCGTGGCTTGCCAATCCGCCGTGCCACACATATAATATCTCCATTAAGTGGTCTTTATAATATGCCCAATCGTAAAACAGCACATGGCCAAGACGAGCTCCCACCACTGTGGCTACGATGGTGTAGAGGAGCAACGCTCCCACCCAACTCTCAAGGCGACCTTCGCGCTTGAAGATTCGGTATACAATCTCATATCCCACAAGAAATCCAATGGCAAACATCAGTCCGTACCATCTCACCGTCACAAAGCCGCTGAACAAATCGGGGTCAGCATCCCATATAATAGCATTGAGCATATTTCTATCGGTTTTTCCGTTTTATATTGATTAAGTCACAAAATTACAATTTTTCTTGCACTATCATCCACAACACTTCCATTTTTTTGCACACTCATGCCGTCAAGGCGGTATATAAAAAATTTATGGTCCTGTTTCACAACAGAACCATAGCAGAAGACTTTTTAAAACTTTCGTTACTATAAACAATGTATCATTATAATGTTTCCTTTGCTCAACGCAAACAAACACATCGTAATTACGCATTATCAAATCAAACAATGCGTCAAGCGAAGCAATTACAAATCACTTAATGATTTCTGCTATGGAAAATATGGGGATATACCGATGCACACTCTCTGCAATCATCAGTCAACTCTGTTTGATGCGAAAGAAACATTGCCGCAACCCACCGCGTGGAGCAACACATGCATGCCATCGTCGTCAGTAAGCCCTATTGCCCGAAGCCTTCACTTGACATCGCGCTGATGCTTTCCGCCACACCCACACGTCAAATTCCACGAGTGATGTGCAATCCGCTCATCGGCGCAATAAATATTGGCAGGTATTCTGGCTTACCTCAATCGTCTTTGACAGCCTTCCCACACATTCAGATTTGTGCAGTGACTTTCACAAATTTCGTCAAGCGATTGCCGAGGCTTACAGCAGCGGCTCTGCTCAGGATTTTCACCTGATTCCCTTTTCACCGATATCCATTCCGAAATAGATGCCGACACCAAAATTCACTGCAAATATACGCCTATTTTTTCATATCCGCAAAGCAGATTACATTTTTTATATTTTCTTTAAAAAAATCGGTATTCGGTTTTACCGATAACCGACTGCTGATATATCGTTAACCACAACTTTCCATTTTTTCAACACACCACTACCTTTGCAATCGAAAATTAAGAAAACGAAAACAACGATTCAAAATTAGGAGATTTTTATTATGCAAATGATCATTCCAAATTCAATAGACACTTGGCTAATCGTAGCCGTAGCAGTATTTGCACTTTTCTTATGCTTCGGCATAAAACTCTTTGAATTCCTAAAGAAAGAAAACGAGCGCCACCACTTTATCGTATGGAGCGACGAATCTATCGAGGCTCTTTATGATATGGACGACGAATCTGATTTGATTTAAGGTATATGTACAACAAAGACAACGAAATAGGAAAATTTCTCGCCGCATACGCCACCACACTTCTTGAGTGTGGCGCCACCACCGTGCGCATCGAGAAAAACGTGTTGCGAATAGCCGAAGCCTATGGTTGCCACACCGAAATCAATATATATCCGCGCCACGTAGAAGTAGTGTTGGTTGACGAATCTACTGGCGACCGCACAATCATGAGCAAAGTTATTCAGCACTCCAACAACAACTACAACACTATCACCGAGTTGAGCAAACTCAGTTGGAATTGCTACGACCGCAAAATCACCTACGATGAAGCCGTGGCTCGATACAACGAGGTTATTACCAAACCACGCCTTCCGTTTGGGCTGGTCACTCTGCTCACATCGGCTGCCAACGCATCATTCTGCCGCCTTTTCGGAGGCGACCCTACTGCAATGTTGGTTGTGTTTATTGCCACAGCGATAGGTTTTTATGCCAAGAAGCAACTCATTCAGCAATGGCGCGCTGATGCACGTCTGGCGATTATCCTCTGCAGCTGCATCTCGGCGATACTCTCATGCTCAGCCTACGTGTTCTCTATGAGCCAAACGCCCGACGTAGCCCTTGCCACAAGCGTACTATACCTTGTGCCTGGCATTCCATACCTCAATTCAATCAGCGACTTAATCAATAGTCACTACATCTGTGCCACAAGCCGATTGATCTCATCTGGCATTATCACCATCTGCCTTGCCGTGGGACTTTACATAGGGCTATTAGTGATGAATGCGCAAATTATATAACACTCTATCATTCTGTATATTATATGCTATCTATTTTAGAAGACTGCTTTTTTGCAGCCATAGCCGCTATTGGCTTTGGTAGTATCAGCAACGTGCCTTATCGTGCCTTCACCGGATGCGCCATTCTCGCCGCTCTTGGTCACGGCACGCGCACATTCCTTATGACACAGATGGATATGCAGATCACTTTCGCCAGCCTCATCGGCGCTCTTGTGATTGGATTCCTGTCTATCCCAGTGTCATCGCACTACAAAGCGCCTGCCGAGAGCATGTCGTTTCCGGCGCTGTTGCCAATGATTCCGGGTATGTATGCCTACCGCACCGTGCAAGCATTTCTGCTCTGCGTGCAAAATCAAGCCGAAGACCAATTTCTGCATTATCTCTATCAACTGACTTACAACGGATTTGTGTGCGGATTTGTAATCCTTATGATGTTTATCGGCGTCACTGTGCCAATCTTTGCCTTCGGCAAATACGCTTTCTCAGCAACTCGCTGATTTATCGTTCCTACAGAAGACTTTTTTGATAATAAATAGTAACTTTGCAAATACAAAGAATTATGTTATACTATCCGCACATGGAATTAAGGCACCTAAAATCATTTGTTTCAGCAGCGAAACTACTCAACTTCTCAGAAGCAGCCAAGGCAATGTGCATCACACAAAGCACATTCTCACAGACTATTAAGCAACTCGAAGACGAGTTGGGTACAAAACTTTTCTACCGCGATACCCACGCCGTGTCGCTCACCGAGGCTGGCAACGAACTATTGCCATATGCCAAAAATGCCATCTATTCTGCCGAAAACTGCGCTAAACGTATAGCAGATTTCCGATCATTGAAGTGCGGAGCATTGAATATCGGCGTCACTCACTCATTCAACATGGTGATGCACGAGACGCTCCACGACTTTATGAAACTATATCCAGGCATTTTCCTCAACATTGTGTATAAGCCTATGACCGACCTGATTATGCGATTGGAAAATCACGAACTCGACTTCGTGCTTTCGTTCCGTCCACAGGGCAACTATCCGCTACTTGAATCGCACATGCTTTTTGAGGATGTGCTTTCAGCCATCGTACGCCAAGACCACCCTTTGGCATCACGCCACAGCATCGACATCAGCGAACTCGCCGAATATCCTGGCGTATTGCCCGCCAAAGGTCTGCAAGCACGCATCTCGCTTGAGCATATTCTTGCAAACACAGGCACCACCCTCGACATCAGAGCCGAGATGGACGAAGTGACTCCGCTGCTCCGACTGGTGCGTAGCGCCGGGCTATACACGATATTATCTTCCTCAGCCGCAGAAGATTACGACAATCTGGTATCAATACCACTCAGCAACAAGGGGTGCAAAATGGAGGGCTGTGTGCAAGCGCTAAAAGGCTCATACAAAAGTTCGGCCGCCAAGGAGTTTATCCGCATCCTTTCAGAAACATCTCTCGTGAAAAAGCGCATCTCGCAATGGCTTAACGATTGACAAATCCAACTATCCAAATATGAATCTGGCAACAGATTCTTCCGCAAGCGCTCGCTTCCCTCAGCATACGGGATGTGAGCGTTTTGCTCATTCTTCCAATAATCCAGCCCACCTTTTATCGGTTTTACCACTTTTTTGCCACCATTTCTGCTACTTTTGTTGCCATATCTGCAAACATTTTTTGTGCAAAACACACAAATCACGAATACCAATAGTCGCAAAAACAATAAAACAGCATTCCAAACATCGGTTTCGCCACTATAAACAGTCACGACAGTCAAAATAAATACACCATATTACTACTGATTGATAGATAGATAGATAGATAGATAGATAGATAGATAGATAGATAAATAAAATAATCAAAATTAACGATTAATAAATTTGTATATTGGTTTGCTACTTCTTATATTTGCCTTATCTAATCACCTTTTAAAACATTAAATTATGAACCGAATACTCACACTGATAGTAGTTGTTACAGGGTTTATCGCATCTTGTTTTTCACAGAACATCAACAGCCTAAAAAATGAGATATATCTATCATACGGATTTATCCCAATCGGACATACCACAACACCAAACATTTCTACACAATCCGACTTATACGACAACAACATTTCATACCTACTCACAAACGAGAAAAAAAGCGGAACAATCAACATCGGATATCTTCACGAAATTTCCAATAAAGTATCTTTAGGCTTTTCTTACACCTATAGTTCCGTTACCGGAGAAGTACATATAGGCAGTTCTGTTGCTCTTGCAAACACCGATATCAAAAACCATATTTTGCTTATTAATGCAAAATACTCTTGGATGCAAAAAAAACAAATTTAATGTCTATTCTCGCCTTGGCTTAGGAGTTAAGTTTTCTTCAAAAGCCAAGTTCACCGACGTGGTCAGTTACACACCCCCAGAACAAAAAAGCGTCAAAAGAATCGCATGGCAAGCGTCACTGATTGGAGCAGAATGGCATTTCACTAAAAACCTCTCACTATTTGCTGAAGGAGGTGTGGGTTTGCAGGGATGCATTTCGGCAGGCACAAAAATTCACTTCTAACACTCTTTCAGAATATAATACATGAACATCTCTTCATACTTGCGCACAACCGTCATTGCACTGTGCGCCATTCCCACTATCGTCAATGCTGCAGATCCACCTACTGCTGCACAAGACTCTACATCGAAATCTACAATACTCAATGGCATAAAGATTGACGACATTGTGGTATATGGTTCTCAAAAGAAATTCGGTACTAAAGACTCACAAATGAGTGCAATAGCCATCAACAAGCAGCAGATTCAGATTGTGCCTACATACTTCGGTGAAGTGGACGTGATGAAAACTCTGCAGAAACTGCCTGGCGTGCAAACTGGAAGCGAGGGCACAGCTGGAATATTTGTAAGAGGTGGCAATTACGACCAGAACCTGATTTCTCTCGATGGCTCTATCCTATATAACGCTGAGCACCTGAAAGGGTTCGTCTCAGCCATCAATGCCGATATGGTGCAAAACATCAATTTCTATCGCGGTGCATTTCCTGCCAGATATGGCTCAAGACTCTCAAGCATAGTAGACATAGGTGTGCAAGATGGAGATTTTCATAAATACCACAGTCAGATTTCTTTGGGCGCATTATCTTCCAGAATACAGGCTGATGGACCTATCTGGAAAGGGCACACTTCTTTCAATGTGGCAACTCGTGTGTCTTATTTTGATATGGTGGCATATCCCACTTTGAGAAAATATTACGACAACAAAGAAGCCATGAAAGACTTCTCGGACATGAACTTTTACGACGTTACAGCCAAACTGGTACATAAATTCAACAATCACAGCAAGCTGTCTGGTCTATTCTATTATGGGAAAGATTACGTCAACACCGAACCTTCTTCTGGAATGAAGAGTTTCTCAAATATAGAAAACAAAGAACTTGAGTCAAAATATAAGTACAAATCTGAAAGCTCACGAAATTCATCCACAAAAAACTCTTGGGGAAATCTCCTTTCCAGCATCTACTAAACCTCTCAGCTTAACGACAAGCTTTGGGCGAATGTCAACGCCAGTTACAGCCGATATAGATATCAGTTGGCTCTTTCAGGCAATAGCAAAATCCAGAACGATAATGAATATCGTTTAATCTATTTAAACACAGAATCTTTCACCATCAAGTATCATTCCGGCATCGAAGACCTGGCACTCACCATCGACACTAAATACACACCCTCAGAAAAGCACGTCATGAGATTTGGAGTGAAAGGCGGCGTGCAACGCTTTGATCCTACAGTGGACGTAGAGAAGCACACCTTCGCTCAGAAAATTACTGGCGACAAACCTTGGGTATCACCTGACGAAGAAGCCAAAAACCCCGATAAGGAATACTATAAATATATTTCTGCAGCAACAGACGTCGACACCATCCTTGGCGAAAAATCCAATGTATATCATTTTGCCACTTATGCCGAAGACGACTTTAGCATAAGCAATAGCATTAAAGCCAACTATGGTCTGCGCCTATCGCTATATAATTCATACGGAAAAACCTACACAGCCATAGAACCGCGCGTATCTCTACGATGGCTATTCAACAGCAAAATGTCGATAAAAGCATCTTACTCATTAATGTCGCAGGCTGTTAGGCTACTAAGCAGCAATAATTTAGTTATGCCTTCTGATATATGGGTTCCTATCACAGAGCGCATCCCACTTATGCGTAGCCACATCGCTGCCATAGGCTACAACTACGATATCGCCAACGGCATCACCGCATCAGTGGAAGGCTATTATAAGAAATTAAGCAATGTGCTGGAATACTTGCCAGGATCATCCTACGCAAGTTCTGGCATAAGCGATTGGCAAGACATGACCGCACTCGGCAAAGGAAGAGCCTATGGCATAGAGCTATATCTCAGCAAGCACACAGGCAACACCACTGGCTGGATAAGCTACACATGGTCGAAATCACTGCGAACAATGGACAGACCAGGATATGAAATTAATGCAGGCCATGAATACTACGCATCGAATGACCGTCGCAACAATTTCAACGCCACTATATCGCAGCACATACCAGTTTCCAACTCTTGTAGCTTTGATTTATCTGCCTCATGGTCGTATATCACAGGCAGAAGAGGCATAGTGCCTACTGTTGACATTTACGGTGGAATATCTTACGAATTCGACCCTCGAGGCAACTTCTTCTCAGGGTCCAGTACAGAATTATATCCTGATAGTTGGCATACCGACTATCCTGAATCCACCATACAACCCAACCGCTTTTTGCAATTTTACACCTACCGGGGCTTCAACAACTACAAATTGCCTGCACAACATCATCTCGACATCGGAGCGAACTTCTCCGTGAAGCATTTCCTTGGAGAAAGCATTATCGGAATAAGTGTCTATAATATCTACAATCACATGAACATCAGCAATGTTTACGTCAGCTATCACGACAATCGCACGGTGCTGAAAGGAGTGTGTCTTTTCCCAATAATGCCATCAATCAGTTACACTCATAAATTCTAAAATATGAAGAAATATCTATATATCTTATTGCTATTTTTCATCTGCCTCACATCCACCGGATGCGAAGAAATACTCAGTATGCCCGACTCTGAGGCAGACAACCTGGTGATCAACGCTATAGCCTCACCAAGCGAAACTCTTGCCGTAGACCTGTCGCTAACACGATCGATTGATAGCGGCACTCCACAATATGGACACATAGACTACTACGACTACTATATGAGTGTGGATAGCGCTTATTATAAACAATTTGTGGTGAAAACAGCCGATGTGTCGTTTTCAGTCAACGGCGGAGAACGAAAAGGCACTATGCACTACGATGAGAAGAAATACAAATACATCAGCGACTACCAGCCAAAACCCGGCGACAACATCACAATAAACGCCGAATACATCGATGCGCACGGCAAAACCCACAAGGCTTACGGTTCTGTGGACATACCAGCCAAACAACCAGAATTTGAGATTCTGTCGAGATACACTTACTACGACAAATGCGAACTCGGATTTTTCGACCCAAGCGGTCAATACGACATCTTCGGCGCCGACAGCATAATGTCGATCACTCTGCGCCTCAAAGACGACAAATCAAAGCGCAATTTCTACAGACTGAAGGTGCGTGGCATCTGCGATTATAATTCATTGACAAGAAAAACATTCTCTGTCACCGACATATTCACCACCGACGACCTGCTACTCACCGATCACACTCTGACAACGTCATTCGTTTCATGGCCGGCATATTTTACAAACATATTTGATGACCACCTGTTTAAAAACAATGAATACACCATCACCGTGAAGACGCGCAAACGCAGAGGCGATAATGCAAGGGTGCTCGTGGAATACCAAGAGATAACACCCGACCTTTACTACTATCTACGCTCCGTATATCAGTATCGCATAAAAAACACTGCCGTACTCGCCGACCCCATAGGCATTCATTCCAACGTGAAAGATGGTTGGGGCATAATAGGTGGAGCGAACGCCTCTCGAACAATTGTCTATTACGAGAAGTAAACTCATTATTTTGGCATTAGAGTCTGAACCCAATTCGGGCATTAGAGCTTGAATGGATTTCAGGGATGCCAAGAGCCGTTTTTTTCCACACATACATATACAACAAGTCGCCAGCATTCCTCGTTCTTGGGAAATACTGACGACTTTGTTATATCAGATTTGTATTTTTCGCTCTTTTAGAGACCGCGGCCGTGGCAGTTCTTAAACTTCTTACCGCTTCCGCATGGGCAAGGATCGTTGCGACCAATCTTAGGTCCATTCACAATAGGTTGTGTAGGACGTTGCGAAGCACGACTTGCGGCATTGCCAGCCTCACGATTTTCGTTAGCGCCCGGATAAGCCTCTTTGCTCTCTTGGTAGCGCTGTTGCTGACGTTGACGAGGCATCTCGTTGGTCTGCTCTACTTGCTGCGACTGGCCAGGATTGTTTTCGGTGTTTGGAATCTGACCACGCATCAAGATTGACACTGCCTTGGTGTTCATTTCCGAAAGCATCTCGCCAAAGAGGTTAAACGATTCGGTCTTATAGATTACCAATGGGTCTTTCTGCTCGTAAGTGGCATTTTGCACTGATTGACGCAATTGGTCGAGCTCGCGCAAATGCACCTTCCAAGAATCGTCGATAGTCATCAAAAGCACAGCCTTTTGCCAAGCCTTAGAGATTGACTTGCATTGAGTGTCGAGGGCTTCACCGAGTTGGCAAGTGATGCCATAGATGCGCTTACCATCAGAGATTGGCACACGCACAAGGCCATCATGGCCATGCTCTGCAGCGATGCTGCTAATCACTGGAGCCGACACTTCGGCCAAGCGCTCTTGCTTGCGATTGAATGCATCAACGGCAGCTTCGTTGAGTCGTGCGGCACGCTCTTTCACGTCAAGGCGTTCAAACTCTTCCTCGCTGAATGGGATGTCGATAGCATAAGTAGACAAGCAGCGCATCTTGAGCTCGTCATATTCACGATAAGTGTCAGCCATATTCTCGGCAGTCTCTTGAATCATGCTCAAGATGTCGATACCGATACGTTCACCCATGAGTGCGTGGTGACGGCGAGTATAAATCACATTACGCTGGATGTTCATCACGTCGTCGTATTCGAGCAAGTGCTTACGCACGCCGAAGTGGTTTTCTTCCACACGCTTCTGAGCGTTTTCGATTGAGCGGGTCACCATACCCGATTCTATCATTTCGCCATCCTTCAGGCCGAGGCGGTCAAGCATCTTCACCACCTTGTCTGACACGAATTGACGCATCACAGGGTCTTCAAACGATACATAGAACACTGAGCTACCTGGGTCGCCTTGACGTCCGGCACGACCACGCAACTGACGGTCAACGCGGCGCGACTCGTGGCGCTCTGTACCGATAATTGCCAAACCACCAGCAGCCTTAACCTCTGGCGACAACTTGATGTCGGTACCACGACCTGCCATGTTGGTAGCGATGGTTACCGCACCGTGTACACCGGCATCGGCTACGATCTCTGCTTCCAGTTCATGGAATTTTGCATTCAGAACCTTGTGCTGAATGCCGCGCTTAGTCAGCATTCTGCTCAGTTCCTCACTGGCTTCGATCGTGATCGTACCTACCAGTACAGGCTGTCCTGTGGCATGTGCTTCCTCTACCGCATTCACGATAGCGTTCAGCTTCTCTCTCTTCGTCTTGTATACAGCATCCTGCAGATCCTTACGGATAACGGGACGGTTCGTAGGGATCACAACAACATCCATGCCGTAGATCTCACGGAACTCGGTCTCCTCAGTGAGAGCTGTACCGGTCATACCACACTTTTTATCGAATAAATTAAAGAAGTTCTGGAAGGTAATGGATGCAAGCGTCTTACTTTCTCTCTTCACCTTTACATGCTCTTTTGCTTCGATTGCCTGATGCAGACCGTCGGAATAACGACGTCCCGGCATGATACGTCCGGTAAATTCATCGACGATCAGTACCTGGTCATCTTTTACCACGTAATCCTTATCACGGAACATCAGATTATGGGCACGCAATGCCAGAATGATATTGTGCTGGATCTCCAGATTCTCGGGATCAGCGAAGTTATCAATGTGGAAGAATCTCTCAACCTTCTCCATACCTGCTGCGGTCAGGTTGATGATCTTATCCTTTTCGTTAACGACGAAGTCTCCGGTCTCTTCCTGTACCACACCCATAATGGCATCCATCTTGGTCAGTTCCTGTACATCATCACCGCGCTTCATCTGACGTGCCAGCAGATCACACATCTCGTACAGAGCTGTGGACTTGCCGCTCTGTCCGGAAATGATCAGAGGGGTTCTCGCTTCATCGATCAGTACGGAGTCCACCTCATCGATGATGGCATAATGCAGTCCACGCAGAACCAGCTGTTCCTTGTAAATAACCATGTTATCACGCAGATAATCAAATCCTAGCTCGTTGTTGGTAACATAAGTGATATCACACTTGTAAGCTTCCTGTCTCTCCTCGGAGGTCATGCTGTTGAGTACCACACCGACCTTCAGTCCCAGGAACTCATGTACCTGCCCCATCCACTCCGCGTCACGCTTCGCCAGATAGTCATTGACGGTAACGACATGGACGCCCTTGCCTTCCAAAGCATTCAGATAAGCAGGAAGTGTAGACACCAGTGTCTTACCTTCACCGGTACGCATCTCTGCGATACGTCCCTGATGCAGGATGATACCACCGATCAGCTGTACTCTGTAGTGTTCCATGTTCAGAACACGCTTTGCAGCCTCTCTTACGGTTGCATAAGCCTCCGGAAGCAGATCGTCCAGAGTCTCTCCCTCGGTCAGACGCTTCTTATACTCCTCGGTCTTACCCCGCAGTTCCTCATCGGAAAGTGCCTGCATTGTAGGGCGGAGTGCCTCGATCTTGTCCACCAGAGGTTCAATACGCTTCAGTTCTCTGGAACTGTGCGTGCCAAATATCTTCTCAATAACGCTCATTTTTTCCTCATTTCCACACCCTTTTGACAATAAAATGTCCATGGGTCTTCGCATAATTCAAAGGTTATTGTAGCAGATTTTCCTTTATGTTTCAACCTTTCAATGCGACCATAGGCGTGAAAAGACTGTAAAAATTTTATGAACAGGATGTGGCCCCCTAAGAGCCTGCACAAATTGACAGTCCGGATAAAAATTATTATAATGAAATCAGTTAAATTTTCTTTTCATGATAAGGAGCAGAATACTTATGAAAAGGCTGTCTATCACCCAACTGGTTCCCGGCATGACCGTCGCCGAAGACGTCTATGATCTGGACCATGAGCTTCTGATACAAAAAGGGACCATCCTTACGGATAAACTGATCACCAAGCTGGATCTGTACGGTATCCTTACCATTTTTGTCGAGGATATCATACAACCCGTGCGGCCTGCTGAGGATTCTACTGACACTGAGCTCTCTTACTCCGAGCGCATTAAGAGTTCTCCTGAATTTCAACTGTTCAAGACAGATTTTGAAAATGATGTTGAACTGTTCCGGGAAAATATGAATCTCGTGATTCAAAAAAATACCTCTTTAGATGTGAATACCCTATTGAAGAACACCATGGCCATCGTAGCCAATCATTCCGGCAGCATCAGCATTCTGGACATGCTCCAGAACATGCGGGAATATGATGATTCCACTTACACTCACAGTCTGAATGTTGCCCTGATCTGCAACATACTGGCCGGATGGCTGAAGCTGTCTGACGAGGAAATTGAGCTGGCCACTGCCTGTGGTCTGTTCCATGATATCGGCAAACTGCTGATACCTTATTCTATCATTTCAAAACCGGGAAAGCTGTCCGAGGAAGAATTTGCAACGATCAAAAAGCATCCCACCCTGGGTTACCAGCTTCTCCTGTCCCAGGATGTGGATGATCATGTGAAAAATGCCGCCCTCATGCATCACGAACGCAGCAACGGCAGCGGTTATCCTCTGAAATTAAAAGGCAATCAGATCGACCCTTATGCAAGAATCGTGGCTATTGCCGATGTCTACGATGCCATGACCGCTGCCCGCTGTTACAGAGGACCTTTGTGTCCATTCCGTGTCATCGAGATGTTCGAGGCAGAAGGCTTCCAGAAATACGATGTCTCCATCCTGCTTCCTTTTCTGGAAAATGTGGTCAATTCCTGTCTGCAGAACCGTTGTCTGTTAAGCGATGGGCGGAAAGGGACGATCATTTATATCAACAAAGACAAGCTCTCCCGGCCTGTCGTACAATGTGACGGAGAGTATGTGAACCTGGCGGACCAGCCGGATTTAGAGATTGTGCGTCTGCTTTAAGTTATTCAGGCATCAGCCATACAGGACCTTAGGCTGCATTGTGTTGTAGATGTCGCATGCAGCCTTTCTTTCCATAAAAGCAGCATCTACAGAATGGAGTTATTTATGTCAGACAAGACTTCCTTGCATTATTATGTCAATATGCCCGGAAATACCCTTCCGGGCACTTCTTTTTCTACTATTACTGAAGCACTGACCGCCCTGACGGATTCATCCTGCTTATCATGCGAAAAGCAGTTCCCGGCTCCCGTTTCTGATCTGCCTCCTGTGATCGTACACATCGGGGAGGGTATTTATAGGGAAAAAATAATCATCACCAGACCAAATGTCACCTTCGAAGGGGCCGGTGCAGACAAAACGATTCTCGTCTACGGAGATGCTGCTTTGGATCTCATGCCCGATGGGGATAAACGCGGAACCTTCCGCACCGCTTCCGTCCGGATTGACACCCACGATTTTACTGCAAAGCATCTGACTTTTCAGAATGATTCCGGCTTCGGGCATACCGTAGGACAGGCGCTGGCGGTCTATGTAGATGGCGACCGCAATGCTTTTTATGACTGCCGTTTTCTTGGCAGCCAGGACACGGTCTTCGATGCACCTCTGCCGTTAAAAGAGGCGCAGCCCGGAGGCTTCAAGGGTCCCGGAGAATTCAAGCCCCGCACGATTGGACGTCATTATTATGAAAACTGTTTTATTCAGGGAGATGTGGATTTCATCTTCGGCAGCGGCATCGCCTGGTTTGAGCATTGTACGATCTACTCGAAGCTTCCCGGAGACCGGGTCCCTCCGGAAAGTCCGGAGGATGAAGTGATCTACGGCTATGTGACCGCAGCCTCCACTCCCATGGAAGAACCCTACGGCTATGTCTTCCATGAATGCAGCCTGGAGAGCGACTGTCCTCCCCATTCCATCTACCTGGGACGTCCCTGGAGAGAATGGGCGAAGACCGTATTCTTACACTGTGAACTGGGGGCACACATCCATCCCGCCGGCTGGCAGGACTGGAAGAAACCCCATGGACATTTCTATTACGGAGAATACGCTTCCTACGGTCCCGGTGCTTCCCCTGCCACCCGCGCTGACTTTTCCCACCAGCTGACGGATGCGGAGGCTGCGGAGTATACCGTGAAACATGTAATGAAAGGATGGGAACCACAGAGTTTAATGTGATCCGTTGTGAGAGGAGTTCCGACATCTATGTATCAGGAAGCATTGTCCCGCCAGCTGGCACTGGACTACTGTTGCAGTCCTGCTGATGTGGCAGATTCAAAAAATCATTTTACAATTTATGTACCGCAGGAGGGACGCCGCCGTTTTCAGGAACAAACGGTTTGCAGGTTAAAAATTGCTGTCGTCAATGGAAAATTATTAGTTACCGGTTCCGAAGAAATTGTGGCAGAATGTCGGAAACGTTATGCTGATGTGACGGGAGAATGGTTTTTTGACATGAAGCGGCTTCGGGAATTGGAGGAATTGCTGGCTTCCTTCGGTGCCCGTATTGCACAGGTACATCCTTTTTTTCTGCCGGAGTCTGGTGGCATAGCTTCTTCTGACCTTCCTTCGGCTTTGCTATCTGATGCCCGGGATTTTGAACTGATACGATATGATCAGGATGCTATTCTGCAATTTCGTGGTGATGATCGTTTTGATCAAGCATTTGCTTTCGATCCGGATGCACCGGATGTTTTGGGCATGGCCGCGGTAAAGGACGGTGAGATTCTCGGTATGGCAGGCGCCAGCGCTGACAGTCCCCTGTTCTGGCAGATTGGGATCAATGTAGCTCCCCACGCCAGAGAAATGCATGTGGGATCGACATTAGTAAGACTTCTGGCTCAGGATATTTTGGCTCAAGGTACAATTCCTTATTATGGAACAAGCATGTCTCATATTGCTTCCCAACGGGTAGCACACCGCGCCGGATTCGCTGTGGCGTGGGCAGAATTGCTCACGGAAGAAGTAAGATAAAAGTTAGTGAAATAGCCACGAACGCCCG
>CAJLWM010000011.1 GCA_905210415.1 uncultured Prevotellaceae bacterium | reverse complement strand
AATAACCAAAAGGGCTGACACCTCGTGAGAAGTGTCAGCCCTAATTTATTTCGTTTGAAAAAATTTTACCGGACAGCAATAATTTTTATCTTAGGTTTGTTTATTTGTTTAAGTATGTATGATTTTATGGGATAGTTGGTCTTTTGCCATTATTGGTTGTCGAAAGCTCTTAATCTGGCATTCGCGCATGCGCCAATCAGTCCCACTTGGTCGCCAAGTTGCGAAAGCTCTATTTTTGTGTCTTCGTTTACGAGGTTTAGAGAGTAGCGTTTCACTAAGGTCTTTATCGGTTGTAGTATGTAGTCGCCTGTAAGGGATAGACTGCCACCGATAATCACTTTTTCGGGGTTGAAAATGTTGATTAGTCCGGCAAGCCATCTGCCGAGTTGCTGACCGATGTTTTCAACCAGTTCGATGCAAAGGAGGTCTTCGCGGTTCACGGCGTTTATGATGTCGGTGAGCGTCACGTCGCCTTCTGTTTTGAATTTCTTTGCGAGAATGGAGTTTTCTCCAGCCTTGAGTCGCTCTATAAGATTGCGGTGAAGGGCTATTCCCGAAGCTTCTGTCTCAAGGCAGCCTTTCTTTCCGCAGTGGCACATTATTTCGTTGTCGTATGTTACCATGTGGCCAAATTCTCCTGCGAATCCTGATTTACCACAATATATTTTGCCATCGAGAATCATTCCGATGCCGAGGCCCCATCCGATATTCACGAAAATCACGTCTTTCTCGTTTGAACAATTGCCGAAAGTATATTCTCCGAGGGTCATGGCTCTGGTGTCGTTTTCGATGCACGACCGGATGCCGATTTTCCGGGTAAGCACTTCGGCAAGCGATTGCTCTTCGAAGTTGAAGCGGCTGTAGCTATGACCGGATTTTGGGTTTACGCGACCCGAGATGTTGAGGTTGATGTTAATAATGTCGTTTTTGTCAATGTCAAGCGAGTCGATGAAATTCTTAATGATTTCGCAAAGACGATCAAGACCTGCGGGAGTGTTTTCGAAATCATAGGCGATGCCTGTTTGTCTCTCAACCATATCGCCACAGAAATCAATTAGGCCTATGCTCACGGAGTCTTTGCAGATGTCTACTCCGGCAAAGTAGCACGAATTGGGATTTAATCCATATAGCACAGGGTGGCGTCCGCCGTTTGTTTCCAACTTGCCGCGCTCCTCTATGATGCCCATGCTTACAAATTCCTCCACAAGCTTGGTGATTGTGGGGATGCTCAAGCCGAGGGATTTCGCCAAGTCGGGCAGGGTATAGTAGCCGTTTTTCATAAAGAATGAAATGACGCGCTTCTTCACCGCTGCGTTTTTGGTGCCTTTTCGTATATCTCTTATTAGAGTAGAAATCATTTTGTATAATTATAATGTATTTATTAAAGCCTGCTATTTATGTTGACAAAGTAAATTTAAAAAATCGGTGTAACCAAATAATTTAATTAAAAAGAAAAGAATTAATAAAATTTTTGTTTAAACCTTTGGTGTGATAATAAAATTCTTTACCTTTGTGGGGCTTAAAACTAATTGACTGACAAAAATGCTTGACAGAAGAAACTTCTTAAAGAGTTTGGCTGCATTGGGTGTTGCTAGTGTGATGCCACAGAGTTTGCGAGCTGGCGTTGGCTTTAATGACGACGTCAAGCCGTTGCTCGCAGTAAACAATAATGCGCTAAGAATCACTGGTACTTTTCTGGATGAGATTTCTCACGATATTCCGCACCAAAACTGGGGTGAAAAGGAATGGAATGCTGATTTTCGCCACATGAAAGCGATAGGTATCGACACTGTGATAATGATTCGTTGCGGTTATAGGAAGTTCGTCACATATCCATCGAAGTATCTGATAGGGAAAGGATGTTATGCACCGTCGGTTGATTTGCTTGATATGTTCTTGCGATTGTCTGATCGTTATGGAATGAGGTTCTATTTCGGATTGTATGACTCGGGCGTTTACTGGGACACTGGCGATATGACAATGGAGATGGAGCACAACCGATTTGTGGTTGATGAGGTGTGGAATAAGTATGGGTCAAAGCATAAGAGTTTCGGGGGATGGTATGTAAGTACAGAGATTTCCAGAAAGACAAAGGGTGCTGTTTCGGCATTCCACACATTGGGAAAGCAGTGCAAGGATGTTTCAGGTGGGTTGCCAACGTTGATTTCTCCGTGGATCGACGGCAAGAAAGCGGTTATGGCTTCATCGTCGGTTATAACTAAGGAGAACGCAGTGTCGATAGCTGAGCACGAGCGCGAATGGGATGAGATTTTCTCAGGAATTCATGATGTGATTGATGCTTGTGCCTTTCAGGATGGACACATTGATTATGATGAATTGGATGCGTTTTTTGAGGTGAATAAAAAACTTGCCGATCGCTATGGAATAAAATGCTGGACAAATGCTGAAACGTTTGACCGAGATATGCCGATAAAATTCCTGCCGATAAAGTTTGATAAACTGCGAATGAAGTTGGAGGCTGCCAAGCGTGCCGGATATGACAAGGCTATAACCTTTGAGTTTTCGCATTTTATGAGTCCGCAGTCGGCTTATCTACAGGCAGGGCATCTATATGATAGATATAAAGAATATTTTGGAATTTGATAAAACATAAAACTAAGATATAATGATCGTAGGAAAAGTAAATATGAGGTATGTCGCTTTTGTCGCAGTAGTGGCGGCTGTTGGTGGCTTCCTGTTTGGCTATGATACGGCAGTAATATCGGGTACGATAGACACAGTTGCATGCCAGTTCTCTCTCGACGCACTCCAAAAAGGATGGTATGTGGGATGTGCGTTGGTGGGTAGCATCTTTGGTGTGTCGGTAGCGGGTCTTCTCGGCGACAACATCGGAAGAAAACGTTCGATGATACTGTCGGCGTTGCTGTTTACTGTTTCGGCTTTTGGCTGTGCCATTTCGGCATCGTTCACCGAGTTGGTGGCGTACAGAATTGTTGGTGGTGTGGGCATAGGTATAGTTTCTGTGATTTCGCCTTTGTATATCTCAGAAATGTCGGTGCCTAAGCATCGCGGACGATTGGTTTCGCTATATCAATTGGCGATAACGGTGTGATTTTTGGGCGCCTATATGGCTAACTATGGTTTGTTGCAATTTGAGCAAACTGCTTTGGAGTCAAGTAATTCACTCGTTGTGAAGGTTTTTGGAGCTGAATCGTGGAGGGGAATGCTTGGCTTTGAGACATTGCCTGCGATGATATTCCTGTTGATAATATTCTTTATTCCTGAATCACCTCGCTGGTTGATGCTTAAGCGACGTGAAAGCGAGGCTGTTTCGGTTATTGGACGTATATATGAGAGCAACGAGGATGTGGAAACAGAGATTTCGGGCATCCGCTCATCGATAGGTGCTGAAAAGCGCACCGAATGGCGCGAATTGTTGCAGAAGAATGTGCGTAAGATGGTGCTTGTGGGCGTTGCCATAGCAATACTCGGACAGTTTATGGGCGTTAATGCGGTGCTGTATTACGGTCCATCTATCTTCAGCGATAGCGGTCTGTCGAGCGGCGATTCGTTGTTCTATCAAGTGCTTATCGGTTCGGTGAATATGCTCACAACCGTTTTGGCATTGATGATTATCGATAAAGTGGGTCGCAAAAAATTGGTTTACTATGGTGTAGGTGGCATGATAGTGTCGCTGTTGCTGATAGCGGTGTATTTCGCCTGTGGACAGACTTGTGGCATCTCGCCTGTGGTATTGCTGATAGTGTTCTTAGCTTATATTTTCTGCTGCGCTATATCAATATGCGTTGTTGTGTGGGTGTTGCTCTCTGAGATGTATCCCACTAAGGTTAGAGGACTTGCAATGTCTATTGCTGGGCTGTCGTTGTGGATTGGTACATATCTGATAGGACAATTGACTCCGTGGATGCTGTCAACGCTTGCTCCAACGGGGACATTCCTGCTGTTTGCGGTAATGTGTGTGCCATACATCCTGATAGTGTGGCGTTTGGTGCCGGAAACTAATGGCTTGAGCTTGGAGGAAATCGAGAAAATCACGAAAAAGAAAAATCAATAAACAATTTTAATATGAAAGATAAGATACAGAATCTTGCGCAACAATATAAGTCGGAACTTCTCGACAGTGTGTTGCCGTTTTGGCTCGACAAGTCGCAAGATAAGGAGTTTGGCGGGTATTTCACGTGTCTTGACCGCTATGGACAAGTGTATGATACGGATAAGTTTGTATGGCTCCAGGGGCGCCAAGTGTGGTTGTTCTCGATGTTGTACAATAAATTAGAGAAACGTCAGGAATGGCTTGAAAGTGCTATACATGGCGGAGAATTTCTTAAGAAACATGGTCATGACGGAAATTTCAATTGGTATTTCTCGCTCGATAGAGAGGGAAAACCTTTGGTGGAACCGTACAACATTTTCTCATATACATTCGCTACAATCGCTTTCGGGCAGTTGGGGCTTGCTACGGGCAATGAGGAATATAATGATATCGCTCGTCGCACATTCGACATCATACTTAAGAAAAAGGACAATCCAAAAGGCAAATGGAGCAAAATACATCCCGGAACTCGCGATTTGAAGAATTTTGCCTTGCCTATGATTTTGTGCAATCTCGCATTGGAAATTGAGCATTTGATTGAACCAGAATATTTAAATCGCACAATCGACACTTGCTTGCATGAGGTGCTTGATGTGTTCTATCGTCCAGAGTTAGGGCTTGTTGTGGAGAATATGACTACAGACAATCAGCTAAGCGACTCGTTTGATGGTCGTCTTGTCAACCCAGGTCATGCTATTGAGGCGATGTGGTTCTGTATGGACCTTGGCGAACGACTTGGACGTAAAGATGTTGTAGAAAAAGCCGTAGACATAACTTTGAAGTCGATTAATTATGGCTGGGACAATGAGTTTGGTGGTATATTCTATTTTATGGACCGCAAGGGATGCCCGCCACAACAGTTGGAGTGGGATCAAAAACTATGGTGGGTGCATATAGAAACGCTGATATCATTGCTCAAAGGCTATAAACTCACTGGCAATGAGGAATGCTGGCGATGGTTTGAGAAGGTGCACGACTATGTCTGGACGCATTTTAAAGACAAAGAGGCTCCAGAATGGTTTGGTTATCTCAATCGCCGCGGCGAGGTGCTGTTGCCACTAAAGGGAGGTAAATGGAAAGGATGTTTCCATGTGCCAAGAGGCTTATATCAGTGCTGGCAAACTTTGGAGGATATATCTCGTAAAGATAAGTAATTTTCTTCATTATAAATAGGGTAATAGAGAATGTGTAGAATTGAGGGAATTCTGCCATTCTCTATTTTTTTGTGCTTTTGGGGAAAAAATATGTTGAGTCTTTTCTACAGAGCGGATTGCTCGGTGTGACGAGGTCGAGATTCGGTGGATGCTATGCGTAGGAGTGGAGGCCGCCGAGCAGATAATTCACGCCAAAATACGTGATTAATACCGAGAAAAATGCCACAATCAGGAAGATATGCAACGCCATCGGACGTGTGAATGCCGACAATCGGCGGGTGTGCAACGGCAAAGAATACACCAGCAGGGTGATCAGCGCCCACACTTCCTTAGGGTCCCAGCCCCAATATCTTCCCCACGAAAATCCTGCCCACACGGCTCCCAAAAAGATGCCTATGGCAAGCATTATCACCGCTGGTACGAGTATCGACTGACTTATCATGGCAAGATACGACACAATCTCCTCGTGATTGCGCGCGATATAGCGCATCACTACGCCCATCAAGCCCACAAGCATCATGAAGGCAAGCAGGCAATAAGCAAGCATCACCACAGCCACATGCAGGCAGAGCAATGGCGACTGCAGCACAGGCACAAGTGGCGAAATCTGCGGATTCATCTGGCTGATGCTTGCCACCATCAGGCACAATCCGCTCATAAGCATAGCAAGGATTGACATCAATCGGCTATATCGCTGAAGAATAAACGCAAGTGGGAATGCACACCACGACATAAAGAGCATAGTCTCGTAGCCGTTGCTCATAGGCACATGACCGCTCACATACCACCTGAGCGCTATCAGCGTCGTGATATATAGTGCCACTACGCTCAGCACTGTGCCTCGAAGCACCGATACCCAGTGTTGTAGCGGGCGACCTTTAGCCACCCTTGCGCAATAATTCACAAGGAATATCAACGATACCATTATCAGTAAAGCTGCCACCAAACGCACTTGCGACATCTGGTTATAAACATTCTCCGCCATCAACTGCTGCTCGCTTGGCAGCACATCACCGCATTTCTCGCGTTGATACTTCTGCAACTTGCCCACCATAGCAAGCGCTGCATCATAATCGCCAGTAACGCACAGCGACGTGAAATAGCTCATACTCAATCTGATGAACCGCGCCTCATCGGCATCCATATCGTAGGGCAACGCATCGCCAAAGCCATACCACGAAACGCTTTCGCCATCGCGATAAGGAAACAGTTTGAGCAACTTGCCCTCTGTGAGGCTATTTATCAGATTTATTTTCTCGTCAATCTCTATCGTTGACGAAGCAGACATTGCATTACCGCTGTGGCTCGACATCGATTGTAAGCGATAAATGCCGTAATCGTCAAAGAAGTTCTTCGCCGATGTGTATGCACCATCCATACCGATGGCTTTGCGAATATCTGAGCTCTTCACTTTCACCACGGCAACCTCGTTCCACGAATCGGGGAAAAACATCCATCCTGTGAACACCTGTTCTGCCGAGAATCCGTCAATCGACGTCTTGCCGCTAATCTTCATCGTGAAATCGCGGGCAAGGGTATGCGCCATGCACACGCGGCCGTTGTAAAACACAAGCAAGTCGCAGAAACTATTTGCCACATCTTGCGGCAATACCTTTGGCGCATTGGCAGCTTGAGCAGGAATCATGAAGCATAGCGCCACCAAAGCCACAGCCCCACGGCGCATGCGCGATAGAGTGACGCGCATAACGGTAGCACGCGAGAATGCATAAGCCACAAACGACAGCAGCAACAACACATATCCAAAATATGTCACCGTGGTGCCATAAGGATCGTAGGTTACCATCAACACTGTGGCACCGCCCTGAACATCATATCCGCTCTGAAAAAGGCGATAGCCCTGCAGCGACAACGGTTTGTTCATCGACACGGTGCTGTGCTCCGACTCGCCATCGGCCTTCACCATCACTTCACTCACAAAGTCGGCGGGAGTGTTGGTGGCAGGATAATACACCACCTCAAATTTGTCGAGGCTAATCTCAAATGGCAGCGACACCATATCGCCGCGCTCTGATGTAAACTGACTCACCACATCGCCCTTCTCAAGCACAATGCGGCCCTCTTCCTTGGTTAGCCAAGTGACAAGCGCCCCAAGCAATATCACCAAAAACGACGCGTGGATTGCAAAAATAGCAGGGCGCTTATACAGGCGAGTTTGCCACACGCAAGCCACCGACGCTACAGCAATGGCAGCCCATAGCGCCACCATATATGGCGAGGTGTAGGCAAAACTCCCAAGTAGCTTCTCCACCACTGTGCCCACTGCAAGTAGCACCACCATTACGCCTAAAAGCGCAAAAGCTAATACTTTATAATTCCTATACATACACATTTATATTCTTTCTTGATTTTTCACTACGAAGAGGATATGCCCCAATTCTCTTCTGAGAATTCTCTGGACATACCCTCGATAAAGATAGAAACTCTAACTATAGAACCCAACTCGGCATATCATGCCGCATATATAAACAAAAGGATAACCGATATGGGTTTTAGATTGCATCAATAAATTCTACGATAGCATCGCGGTCGGCTTTGCTAAGGTTGCGGAACTTCTCCACAGAGTGGCGTGCGTCGCTCATAGAATTGCCATGCCACATAATAGCCTCAATCACATTGCGGGCACGGCAGTCGTGCAAGCGGTCGGCATATTGCGAACCGGTGCAAATCTGATGCAATCCACGGCCCCACAACGGAGTGGTGCGGCACCAACCGGTGCGAATGTCGTTCTGCATGTGCAATTTGTGCTGAATCATATCGGTATAAGGCCAAATCTTCTGTTTTGGATAGCGAGGCATAAGGCTTGTGAGCGTCACACCATCGCTACGCTTGAAGTTGTTAGGGTCAACCACCTTGTCCTCACCGGTAGTCCAAGTTGGACGGTGGCAATATGCGCAACCGATTTCCTCAAACTTCTTCTTGCCACGCTGAATGGTAGCATTATCGATGTTGCGTGCTGCTGGCACGGCCAAGCCACGGTGCCAAACCATAAATGCGATATAATCGTCGTCGCTCATTTCCGATTCGAGTGATTTGCTTGTCAAGTAGTTGTAGATGTTCTGCTCAACATTGCCAGTAGTCCATTCAGGGTGTTTCTCCACACCAGGTTGCTTAGCAATATACTTTGCGAAACCGGCTTGCACCTCAGGGTCCTTACTTGCATAAGTAGCATAAATCTTACCATTAAGGTCGAGATAGTGATAGCGGCGGTCGCTACGAGTGACATTGGTGATATTCCATATAGCATTAGCACCTGCAGCGTCGAGCAGCGGGCCACGACTGAGGGCGTAAGTGAATCGGCGTACATAACCAGTGCCATCGCCCTGCACCTTGTTGGAATAATAACTCTTGTATTGGCCCTCGCCATACATCGCTGGGTTCAAGCCATTCTTCATATAGCCATCCTTATATTCCTTGGCATATTGAGCCAAAATATCATCTTCGCTGATGGCGTCGAGCAAGCCCGTGCCATAGATGCCGATGGTGCTTTCCAGGCGCACCTCATAGTTGCTTGTGGTGGCATCGCTATAGCCTTGGCGAAGCACATACACAGCATCTTGTGGAATGGTCACCTCAGGATAGCGAAGCGAATATGTTTCACCATCAGGGAAAGTATTGTTCCACTCATCCTTATATTCCTTCCAAGCAAGCTTGATTTTAGTCTCGTCGATTGGATCCTTAAATGGAGCCACTGCATGAGTCTGAGGCATACCGGCAAGCCATGTCACATAAGCATTGTTTTCAGGATTATACACCACAAGCAGATAGCCGTTGCCCACCTCGTTGGTCTTAAACGAACCAGCCTCTTGGCTCTTGCCATGGCCATAACCAGGGTGGCAATGGATGCACGATGTGCGCACATACAACGGGCCAAGGCCCTCACGTTCACCACCATTAACATTGCTTGTGAATGGCTTTTCAAACATCTTCTCACCGCGGTTGAACGTCAAGAACATATCACTCTCGTCAATTGCTGGAGCAGGTTGCTCATAAGCCTTTGATGTGCTTACAAACGATGTGCCGAGTTTACCACCGGCATAATACTGTTCGGCAACATCATCTTTTGTGCCAGGATTTGGGTTTGGATCTGGCTTATCATCACTACAGCTGGCTGCAGCAATAGCTGCAACCAACATAGCAGTGTATGACAGGCATTTCGAAAATTCCTTCATAACATTTTTTATATTATACAAGTTACTTCTTTATCAATTCTTGTGCTTCATCGAGTGCATCCACCAAATTGTTGCAAGCCGCCACTGCGGCCATGATAGCTTGATAGTTAGCCCCCGAAGTCTCACTGATATAATTGCGGAATGGGGTAGGCATAGCACCAATCTTGCTGATTGCATTTTCAATGCAGTCTTTCACCTTCTTGTCGGCAGTGCTATTCACCTTAGCCATATAAGCAGAGAGCGAATTTGCCGAGATAGTGCCGTCGAGTGAGCCATAGTAAGCATTGCGCACGCTGCGAATGTTGTCGGTAAAGTCTTCCACCGAATTCCATGAGTGAGGCGATTCAACGTCGCTCCATTGGTGAGAAGCCATTGGATCGGAAATCTTAGTGTTGCCCACTTCGTTAGCAATGTCGCTTGCACCAACGATGATTTCCTCGAATGCCGAGATTTGTGTCTTGTACTTAGTGTTGCCAGTGATGCCAGCTGCAATCAAGCGTTCGCCGTAGTCGAGTGTTGGATCCAACTCTGCATCGGCAAGAATCTTCTTCTTGGCAGCAGAGACATTGTCAAGACCAGCCCAAGCAGCCTCAAGGCGCACGCATTGGTTGCGCATATCCTCTGCTACTGCTGCTGCAAAGTTGGCTTGAGCAGCGGTGATTGTGCTATAGTCGCGATTGCGATTGCTCTTATCGCCTGTAGAACCTTCCTTAAAGATAACATATTCCACAGCGTGGAAACCAAGAAGGCCATAACCAGCAGTGCCGGCTTCGATACGATCTTCGATGTTGCCAGCCTTAAGCACCTCGTCAAGTTGTCCGAGGTCAAGAGGCCAAGAGTCGATGTGTGGGTCGATATTATAGTCGCTTGCTGCACCAAAGAGGAATGCTTCCGACAATTCCCAATAACGGCGAGCGGCAAGCCAGTCGCTGCAAGCCTTGTCAACCTTTTCTTGCGTAGACAGGTCAGCGCAATCTTCAGCGAGAAGAATCGAAGCGTCGGCAAGTGATTTATAGGTTGGAATCACCACTTTATTAACATAATCGTTGAGGATAGCTTGGTTAGCCAAAAATTCTTTGGTTTTTGTAGGGTCTTCTGGTTCATCTCCGCCATTGTCGCTACACGACACCAAGCCAGTACTCACAGTGATGACCGCAATAGCCATCAAGGCATAACTAATAAATTTCTTCTTCATTTTTTCGTAGTCTTTTTTATTATGATTTTTACTTAATTTTACATATCAAATAGTCCCATATATGTTACGCCCAAGCTTATCTGTGGCTCGTTGTTGTATTGGCTCTTAAACAAGCGTTTGCTCCACTCAGCCTTGATGGTGATAGGTGCAATTGGGCTATAGTTGACACCGGCAGTCACTTTTTGGCGTCCCCAGCATGGATTGTCTACCACACCCTTCACTGTGCGATACATTGAGTCGTAATAGTCGTAGCGACCGAAAACAAACATCTTCTGGCGATTACCTGCAAGCTGAGGCATGAGCGACAGCACATTATATCCGGCCTCAAGACCCACTGCTATGGCATTGCTTGCCACTGAGGTTTGTGGTGAAACAGAGTTGTTGCCAAGAGTCTTGTTGGCTGCTGTGATTTCCTTCGAGTCGGTGAGGTGACCGTAGTCAAACACTCCTCTTACTATGGTGTTGTGAGCATTGTAGACAAAGTCAAACGAACCAATCATCACTGTTCCCTTGATTGTGCTGTATTTCTCTGGTTTGAGCGAATTGCATGCCGAGTTGCCGTAGTAGCCACTCACACTCATGCGAAGGCCAGGCACAGAATAGTTGTCGATGCGAATGGCTCCTGCCACCGATGTGCCAGGCTTGAATTCGTATGGACTTGCGCTACCGTCGTGAATCCAGTTTTTTGCACCGAATTTGTCGGCTTCAAGCCCCGGAATAAGCAATGCCTCATAGCGCCAATGCTTGGTGCGTCCCCACACGCTGATGCCGGTCTCGTGCCATGTGCAAGGCAAAATGGTGTTTTCACCCTCTGGACGGAACACAGTGAAAAACTCGTTTGGCATGTGGCCATAGTTTAATTGTCCCACAGGCACTATGATATGTCCGGCACGCACATTGAAGGCTTTGCTGAACGTTTTCTGAAGCCAGAATTGTTCCAGGAACACCTCTCCACCGCGTTCTACCTCGGTTTCATATTCACCGGTTTCCTCTTCTTTAATCTCTATTGCGCTCTCTGTGCCGCCATGTTCAAACTCTATTTCCATGCCCATTTTCCAGCCGTGACCGAAGTCATAACCAAGGTTGAGTGTGACGTGCGGAAGGTCGAACTGGCCCACGCTGGGAGCATCACGATAGAGCGACGCATTGGTATATCGCTTGTAGTTGTTGCTATAGAACATTCGAGTGTAAGTGGCTTCGCCATAGCCACCAATAGTGAATCTGCGGGCTTTTGTTGCCGACACTGCACTGTCGGGAGCCACCGCCTCGGCCGAAGCCGCACTGATAGTCTCGCCACCAAGCGCTACTGCCGACGCAAGCATCAAGATTTTCAAAGTTTTATTCATCAATCTATTTGTTTTAAGTTTTCGAGTGCAAAGTTATTGGCATCGCCAAAGCACCGAAATACCCACTTTTTGTGAAATTCCGCAGTTTATTACCTTATTTAGGGTATTGATTCGCACCACTTCGCATCACGAATACCAAAAAATAGTGATTGGCAGAAATAAAAATTTTCGCTAATTTTGTCGCGATTTTAATAATGTAGAGTGACGTATGCGGAACCAGAAGATATATGAGGCCGACGATAAAATGATTTCCCTAATTAGGGACAATTACAACTTGCTGCAATCGCTTGGTAGCTTTGGCATTAACTTAGGATTTGGCGACAAAACGGTTAAAGAAACCTGCCAAGACAACAATGTCGACACCAACACCTTCCTTGCCATAGTGAATCTCACCATCAATGGCAACACCATCATTGCCAACGAGGAAGGGCTATCGGTGCCTACGCTGCTGCATTACCTCAAAGCAAGCCACGTATATTATCTCGGATTTCAATTACCTTTCATTCGCCGCGAACTTGAAGAAGCCATCGACGGCAATAAAGGCATGGGGGCTCTCATACTGAAAATCTACGACGAATATGCCCGCGAGATACGCAGGCACATGCTCTATGAGGAGCAGATGGTGTTTCCATATGTGCAAAGCCTTATCGACGGCACTCCCGACCCAAACTACAGCATCAGCACATTCTCTCAACGTCACATCCAAGCCGATGCCAAGCTCAAAGAACTAAAGACATTAATCATCAAATATCTTCCTGCCGATGCAAGCAGCAACAATAAGATGATTGCCGCCCTGCACGATGTGTTCAACAACGAGGAGTGGCTGGATCTGCATGCGCAAGTAGAAGGCATCATCTTTATCCCTGCCATCAAACGTCTGGAAAACCGTTTAAACCAAAGCGAAGTCACAAAAAACATCTCGCAAATGGTGACAAAAAACGTCGATGCCAACGATGCGCTTTCGGAACGCGAACGCGAAGTGGTGGTGGCGCTGGTGCAAGGCATGTCGAACAAAGAGATTGCCGCCCACCTATTTATCTCCACCAACACGGTGATTACTCACCGACGCAACATAGCACGCAAACTGCAGATACACAGCGAGGCGGGCTTGACCATCTATGCCATAGCAAGCGGATTGGTTGACATATCCAACGTGAAAATCTAACCACCGGGGCTCGCAGAAAAAATCTTTTTTCCTATAACATTTTATAACAGTAGACGCATGAACCAATGCGCCCACACGATTGTTTTATCAATATAAATAACCCTATAAAACAATCAAAAACTATGGCAACAAAATTCTATAAATGCAATCATTGCGGCAACGTGGTGATGAAAATGGTGGATAGCGGTGTGCCCCTGGTGTGCTGCGGCGAAAAGATGGTAGAACTACACCCAAACACTGTGGATGCAAGCACAGAGAAGCATGTGCCTGTGGTGCAACGCGAATGTGAATATATGATGAAGGTCACTGTGGGCAGCACGCCTCACCCGATGACCGAAGAGCACCACATCGATTTTATCTACGTTGAAACCGAAAACGGTGGAATACATATCAAGACTAAAGAAAACCCAAACGCAAAATTCTGCATCCAGACCGACAAACCAGTGATGGTGTATGACTATTGCAACCTACACGGGCTATGGAATACCGATGTATAGGCCAAATTTGAGTTAAACTACGCTGTATCAAATCTCCACACTAAGCACAACGCTATCCTTTTCCATGCGCATCTGCCGCTTTCCCCCTCGCGAGAAAGCGGCAGATGCTCTTTTTGGGCAGCGCAGATTTGCCACACCCAATAGTTTTGCCTAATTTTGCAGCCGAATCTTAGAGATTCAGTTTATACAAATCAACACAATGAAAAAAACTAAACAAAACATCGCTCAATGTTCGAAGGCTTGCACATGGCGCCATTTCGACCGCAAGGCATACTCTGCATTCCGCAGCGTGAGCCGCGAGGTGAGAATTGGTGTGCTATCTGTGGCTACTCTCGCATCGGCTAACTTGGCTCAAGCGGCCATTGCCACCGACGTGACAGCCGAAAGCAGATACATCGCCAGCGACAGCATTTGCCAAGAACTTGACGAATTGGAGGTGACTGGTAGTCTCGCTCCAATGAACGCCAATGAGGCGGCACGCATCGTGACCACCATTGGCAGAGAGGAGATTGCGCATTCTGCTGCGCAAAGTGTTAACGATTTGCTAAAACTCGCCCTTGGCGTGGATGTGAGGCAAAGAGGTGCGTTCGGCGTTCAGACCGATATCAGCATCGACGGCGGAACATTCGACCAAGTGACTATCCTGCTCAATGGCGTGAACATCGGCAGCCCGCAGACGGGTCACCTTTCTGCCGATTTCCCTGTTTCTATCAACGACATTATTCGCATTGAGGTGCTTGAGGGCGCGGCCTCGCGTAGCGTGGGCGGCAGCAGTTTTTGCGGCGCGGTGAACATCGTCACTCGCCCCGACTATCAAAGCCACGTCACTATCAATGCTCAAGGCGGACAGTATGGCAGTTTCGGCACTGGCGTGCAAACATCTATCGCCGGCCAATCAGTAAGAAACCAATTATCTATCGAGTATCGACAAAGCGACGGTGCCACTCACAACAGCGCTTTCTCGCGCGGCAACGGATTCTATCAAGGCTCGTATTCTGGCGAAGAAGTTGATGTGAATTGGCAAATGGGCTACTCCAACCAATCGTATGGCGCCAACACCTTCTATTCGGCAGCTTATCCCAACCAGCACGAGCAAAATTCGCGCTACTTCGTGGCTGTGAAAGCTTCCACCAAGGGTCGATTGAAATTTGAGCCCACCATCTACTGGACTCGCTCTACCGACCACTTCGAGCTGATACACGGCAGCAGCACTGGCGAGAACTTCCACCGCAACGACGTGTTTGGAGGTCGTCTAAATAGCCACATACGCTGGAGCGGAGGTGTCACTTCTATGGGAGCCGAGGTGCGCAACGAAGGCATTCTCTCTACCAACCTCGGCCGTCCGCTCGAAGAAAGCGAGCAAGTGAAAGTGTCTGGCAAAGACATCTTCTACACTCGCCGCGACAATCGCACAAACATCAGCTATTTCGCCGAACACAACGTGGTGCTGCGAGATTTCACGCTCTCGATGGGTGTAGTGGCAAATATGAATACCGCTCTCGATTCACGCTTCCGTTGGTATCCTGGTGTAGACATGGCATATCGTCCATCAGAGCGCTGGTGCCTCACAGCATCGTGGAATATGGCTTTCCGCATGCCAACATTCACCGACCTATACTACAAAAGCCCTACCACCGAAGGCAACATCGGTCTGAAGCCCGAGAAGACACAAAACGTGATGCTCACAGCGCGCTATCAATCAGCCGCATTCGATGCCACTCTGCGCGGATTTTACCACCACGGAGTGGACATGATTGACTGGGTGATGTATTCTGCCGACGATAAATATAACTCGGCAAACTTCCGCCTTGATAACCTTGGCGCCGAATTGCTCACAAACGTCAATTTCACAAAAATCCTCGGAGAGAAGAGCCTCCTGCAAAACCTCGCACTTGGCTACACCTACATTCATCAGACACGAAAGGACGACAAAGAGGTGTTTAAGAGCAGTTATGCACTCGATTATATCCGACACAAATTCACCGCTCGACTCACCCACCGCATCTACGGACCGTTGTCAATGTCATGGCAGCTGCGCTGGCAAGACCGCCTGGGCGGTTACCTCGAGTATGTCAACGCCAAGCCAACAGGCAACCTCGTGGACTACAGCCCATATGCCGTGCTCGACGTGAAAGTGCAATTCACAAAGCCGAAATATCAACTCTGGATAAGCGCGAACAACGTTACCGATCACACTTACTACGACTTCGGCAACATCCCGCAGCCAGGGCTATGGATAATGGCGGGCGGCTCCCTCCGCCTTAACCTATAATCGACCCATCTGGATACACAAGGTCGTATTAAGCCCAATTCGGTCGTCATTAGGGCTTGAATGTGTTTCGGAATTTTAGAAGTGCAGATTTTATGGGGCTTTCCGCACTGTCGGAAAACGCTCGTTGGTAGGGACGTGGCATGCCGAGGCTGCATAATATGCTGGTAGCCAACATAATAATCGTCATTTAAGTGCGGACGTGGCATGCCACGTCCCTACAGGCGACGGTCTGTCAAATCCGCAAAATACCACTTCAAAATCCTCTAACGCGTATTGCTAATTCAAGCAAAAGATGCCTTATAAAAACCGAAAGGGCTCAGGCAGTAGAAGTATCTTACATATACGGGCTTATGAACGAATTGGACTTATTGCCACCGAGCATATAGCCACGCGTATTTCGCGGGCGGGGGATGGGTGTGAATTAGGAATGGTAGCCATTGGGGTAAAGAAAAGGGGCAGTGCTTTGATTAAAGCACTGCCCCTTGTGGGTTATATTCTATGCATAGCGGCTAATGCCGCTTGCTGTGAAATGTTTCGCTAAATGATTATTGAGCGATGAACTTTTCAGTCTTGCTACCTTGCTTCTTGATGAAGATACCGTTTTCTGGGTTTTCAACCTTAACACCTTGCAAGTTGTAGTATTCTACTGGAGCGTTGTCGTCAGCAGTGATGTTGCTGATGCCAGAGTTCAAGTTGAGAGTGTACATAGCCAAACGCTTGCCAGGGTTGAATTGGAAGATGTTTACAGTGCCGTCTTCGTTAACTGTAGAAGCGAAACCTACCATATAGTTTACAGCTTCGCCAGCAGGCATTGTCCAACTTGCTACAACAGATTGATCTTTAAGATTGAATACTTTCCAAGAGTGAGTACGTGTGCCATTGTCTTCTTGGTTAACTACTGCGTATTCTACGTCGTTAACAACGAATGCTGTGAAGTTTGTAGTTGTTGCAGCCTTCCATTCGATGCTTGTAGCATACTTTTCCAAGTTAGACTTGCCATCCTTGCTTACGCGGAAGCTGCTGATACCACGGTTGCGAGTGATGAACTTAGGAGCTTGTTGAGCGCCGTCAGCCAACTTTGCAAGTGCAATTGCTGAAGATTCGGTGTTCCATGTTTCAGTGTTGTCGTTATCACCAAGCTTTACGCCATAAGAGAAGTCCTTGTCTTGTGCGCCTTCATAGATATTGAAAGCCATAGCATAAGAACATGCATTTGGACAAGTGATGATGAAAGCGTTGCTTGTAACGTCGCCTGCAGTCTTGTCGCCAAGGAAGTCGCAACGTCCGCTTTCACCTTCTTTAAAGTCGGTGCTGCCAGGAATAACGCAAGGGATATACATCATATCACCGTTAGGCTTGATTGCAACGAAATTGTTGCAGCTTGTCATTGCTGGGAAGTTGAGGTTTGTGATGATGTTGCCAGCTTCGTCGGTAGAAATACCACGACCAAGAGTGTTGCCAGTTGCGTTAGTTGCAAGCCAAGCGTTTACGTCATATTCCTTTTCCTTACCGTTAGCGCCCCATACTTCAACTTTACCAGTTTCTGCGTTAGGAACGAGAGCCTTGTTGCCAACTGCGCCGATTGAACGAGTTTGTACTGTTGTGTAGGCTGCCATGTTGTGTTCCCACACCTTTGTCAATTGAGCATTCGCTGAGCAAGCCAATAGAGCAGCTGCTCCGAGGAGTAAAAATTTCTTCATAATTAAAAGGATTTAGTTTATTAATTAATTGTAAGTCGTTATTTGGGAGTTGCCCATTTAACCTAAGCAAAGTAACACAATAAGTTTGGGTTGAGCAAACTTTTGTGAATAAATTATGTAAAACTTTGTTTATAACTGTTGTAGGATGTTAAAAGGACTAAGATTTCCGTTGTCAATCGTTCTTTAGCACGGCAGAAGGTGTCCAATTGTTGAGGAAACGAAGCACTTTTTGCTTGTCGTAGTTCTCGCCGCTCTCAAGGAAACTGCTGTCTTGTGTGTGCATTACGTTGCCGTTTTTATCGAGCACCACAAACACAGGGAATCCGAAGCGCTGTGGGTTGTTTAGGCGAGTCATAAGTGCCTTTGCCTTGTCCGACTTGTCGGAACGCAGATAGTTGACATGGATATATATGAAATTGTTGGCGATAACGTCGGCGATTTCGGCATCTTTGGTGATAAAGTCGGCAAAGCGCAGACACCAAGGGCACCAGTTGCCACCCACCTGGCAAATCACAAACTTATCGTCAGAGGCATTTGCTTTAGCCAAAGCCTCGTCGATTTGGGTCATAGGGTTGATAGTGGTGTCGTAAACGCGTTTCAGGCCTTGAGCCGAAGCAGTTGCGGCGAAAAGCAAGGCCACAACGAATAGAGTAATAATCTTTTTCATATTTTCATCAATTTTTATAGCGCAAAGATAGTGCAAACGAGAGAAATAGGCAATTGAGCTTGCTCAAATTGACATTTCCGAGTGCAGCTCATCTTATCTAAAGATAGTGCAAACCGAAAGGAGAATGAAATAAATTTATTTATTTCTTATCCTGAGGTGCAGCCACCCGATTGAGCAGTGAGTGCAAAGAGAAACTTGTTTCATCTTTGCCGAGTCGCGAAAGAGGCCGGCGAAGCAATCTAATTTAACGATAGCGCAAACCGAGGAAACGATGCAACTTGGATTGCCTCGGACCTCAGTATGTTGCTGCTTTGCGCATTTTTGTGCTCTATAATATCCTGGATATAGTAGTTAGTCCTTCAAACATGCCAATGGAATGATTTTAACACCATCTGGGCGTGTATAAGCCATTTCTCCACCGGTGATAACAATCATTAGGTCTGGCTCGCGGAGTTTTATCTGTTTCTCTGTTTGGTTGTGTTCTTGCACAAGTCGCTTGATTTCTTTTAGTTGCTCTGCACCTTCTTCTATTTCACGACTACCCAACTTGAATTCGATGAGTGCATACCTTCCATCCTCAAGATGAAGTACGGCATCTGCTTCAAGATCATACCTGTCGTGGTAGTATGAGATTGAGCCGCCGAGAGACAAGGAATATGCCTTTAGGTCACGTATCGCCATGCATTCAAACAAGAAGCCAAAACTTTTCAAGTCGGTGTGGAGAACTTCAGGTGATAGACCCAAAGCTGCTGCTGCGATAGAGGGGTCGGTAAATTCGCGCTTAGAACCGCGGCGGATGGCCGAAGCAGAGCGGATGGCAGGACTCCATGCTTCTACGTCTTGTATGACAAAAAGTCGCTGAAGGGCTTCAAGGTATGTGTCGAAAGATGTGGTGCTGATACCTTCAAGGTGTTCGTTGACATCATTGTAGATAACACTCTTTTTTGCAAGCGTTGATATGTTACGCGCATAGCTCTGCAGAATTGTATTTGCGATTTTTTCATTTCTGTTTATGCCATCTATTGTTGACATGTCGACACTGCACACTGTGCGGACATAGTTTTTTGCTACCTGTAGCTTTGCCTTGTCGAATTTGGCGTAAAGCGAGGCAGGCCATCCTCCACGGCATGCGGCAAATATTAGTTTTTCGATGGTCATATCGGAAGTGATGCCGTCGATGTCCAAATTTGAATTGTCAAAAAGGTCCTTCAACGAAATTTTTCCATTTGACTCCAAGGATTCGTATAGACTCATTGGGAGCATTTGCATTCTGGCGATTCGTCCACTACCAGAATGCCTGATGTATTCTTTCCTTTTTCGTGGGTCGATAGAGTTTGAGCCTGTCATAATGAATTGACCAAATTCCTTACGCTTATCAACCATAGCACGAACAGAGTCCCATAACACGGGAGCCTCTTGCCACTCATCGATTAGGCGTGGAGTGTCACCAGCAAGAAGAAGTGATGGCTTCACTGCAATAGTTGCTTGGTACTTGTCTCTCATATCAGGGTCTTGAAGACTGATAATGCTATTTGCTTGTTGCTCTGCAGTAGTGGTTTTTCCACACCATTTTGGCCCTTCTATAAGTACAGCTCCTGAGGATGCTAATAGGAGGCTTAGATATTCGTCCGCTGTTCTCTTAAGGTATTTCATATTGATAGTGGTTGATATTTGCAACAAAGGTAGTGATAATTATTGAATTAAACAATTTTGTTTGGTGCTTTTGTGGTGTTTTGTTTGGTGTTTTTGCGGTGTTTTGTTTGGTGTTTTTGTGGTGTTTTGTTTGGCGTTTTTGCGGTAAGCGGTGCTGTAGTTGCGCCGTGGATGAAACCTGGTGTAGTGGCGAAGAATTTGCTTATGCGGGAGCGTTGACGTATATTTGTAATGGATTATCTGAGGGCGTGAATTCGCCTCGTGAGACATCTCGCTAATCATGCCCGAAATAGGGTAGTAACCACAAAAAACTGCAATACAACATGAAAAAAGAACTCGTTTGCCCAAATTGCCATAAAGTGTTCACCGTAGATGAGGCTGACTATGCGTCGATAGTCAACCAAGTGAAAAACGCCGAATTTGAAGAGGAAATGAAGCGCCGTATGGCAGAGGTAGAGGAACGATATCGTGTGAAGGAGCAACTTTCGGCTACGAAGGCATCCGAACAGATGCAGAACGCTCTTAATGAAAAAGATCGTTTGATAGACCGAAAGGGCTCGGAAATAGAACGTTTGAAGCAAGAACTGGAGGGCATTGAAGCGAAAAAGGCAGCCGAGCTCACCGTTGCGCTTGCCGATAAGCAGAAGAAGATTTCCGAACTGGAGCTGAAGTTGAAAGAGGGCGAGGGCGAGATGAAGTTGGCTGTGATTAATGAGCAGAATAAAGCAAGCGAAAAAATCCAAGCCAAAGACGCTGAGATTGCACAGCTGAAGGCTAATGCAGAACTCAGCAAACAGGCTGCGACCATTCACGAGAACACTATCAAAAAAGAGTACGAACTGGCGCTGAAGGCGGCAAAGGAACAAGTGGAATACTATAAAGAGATGAAACTGCGCATGTCAACCAAGATGGTTGGTGAATCGCTTGAGGCGCATTGCTCTACGCAGTTCAACCAGATGATGCGCTCGATGCTGCCAAATGCCTATTTCGAGAAGGATAATGATGCGTCGGGCGGAACGAAAGGCGACTTCATATTCCGCGATTTTGCCGACGATGGCACAGAATACATCTCGATTATGTTTGAGATGAAAAACGAGGCTGATGAGACAGCCACAAAGCACAAAAATGAGGATTTCTTTAAGAAACTGGATGCCGACCGCACGGCTAAGAATTGTGAGTTTGCCGTGTTGGTGTCGCTGCTTGAGTCAGACAACGAGTTGTATAATGGCGGCATAGTGGATGTGTCGTATCGCTACGACAAGATGTATGTGATACGTCCGCAATTTTTCTTGCCGATAATCTCGCTATTGGTTCAGACGTCGAAGAAGAGCCTTGAATATAAGCAGCAGCTGGCTATTGCAAAGAGCCAATCGGTGGATGTGACCAATTTTGAAAACCAATTGATGGAGTTTAAGGACAAGTTTGCCAACAACTATCGCTTGGCAAGCGAGAAATTTAAGAAAGCCATTGAGGAGATAGATAAGAGCATCGACCACTTACGCAAGATTAAGGAAGCGCTGCTTGGTTCGGAAAACAACCTCCGTTTGGCAAACGACAAGGCCGAAGCTCTCACCATTAAGAAGTTGACGCGCAACAATCCTACGATGAAAGCCAAGTTTGCCGAGGCGAAGCAAAACGCCGAAGATGGCGCCGCCGAATCTTAATTCCTTAAGCACCCGATAGGCATTTTACCTAATTTGGCGGGATTTTGTTGCCCAATTTGGCGGAAAAATAGCGAATTTACTACCCAATTTGGCTGGGATTTATTACCTAATTTGGCCGGAAATAACCATCAGTCTCTAAATGCTTTTGCCTAAATCGAAGGCTTTGAGCAGAGTCTCGTTGTCCTCGATGGTGCGAGGAGCATCTACGCCACCGCAGAATAGTGTGCCGGCAAGTCGGCTCTTAGGGTAGCAATCAATCCAGCCAGTGAGACCCGCCACGGCGCGCTCAGGCACTTGAGGCTCGTCTTCGGCAGCGGTTGATAGCATATACACATCGCGGAACTTGTAGTCGAGTGAATACATGGCGTTCAGGCGATCGATGAGCACTTTCATCTGTCCGCTCATTTCGTAGTAGTAGATTGGTGTAGCCCAACATACTACGTCGGCATTGAGCACTTGGCGCATTATGATGTTGGCATCGTCGTCGATTACGCACTTGCCGAGTTTTTGACAGGCAAGGCATCCCTTGCAAAAGGCAAGCTGTTTGTCGGCGAGAGAAATTTTCTGCACGTCGTTTCCAGCGGCTATTGCTCCGGCAATAAATTGATCAGCGAGCATGTCGCTATTTGATCCAGCGCGAAGACTGGTAGAGATTACAATTACTTTTTTCATGTGTGCTTTTTGTTATTTGAGATTGTCGTATTGTTCGTCGTTCACTGGCTGTAGCCACTCGTTGGAAGTGTTTTCGCCAGGGATTTCAAAGGCGAGATGAGCAAACCAGCTGTCTTTTGCAGCACCGTGCCAATGCTTTACGTTGGCTGGAATGTGGATGACTGTGCCAGGGAGAATCTCTTGCGCAGGCTTGCCTTCTTCCTGATACCACCCGCGACCAGCCACGCCCACAAGCATCTGTCCGCCGCCCTTAGTGGCGTGATGAATGTGCCAGTTGTTTCGGCAACCGGGTTCGAAAGTGACGTTGGCAAATGGTATTTGCTCTTTGGAGATGAAAGCGAGGTAGCTGTTGCCCTTGAAATATTTGGCGTAAGCGGTGTTAGGCTCGCCGATAGGGAAAATCATCCCGCGTTGGAATGTAGCCTTGGCGTCGTCGCCTTTGATGTCGTCGTTCCAAACTTCTTTGGCGAGATTAAGTGCAGCCCAAGCTTTTGGCCAACCTGCGTAGAAGGCTATATGGGTGATGATTTCAGCTGCTTCCGTGCGAGTAATTCCATTGTTCTTTGCCGACTGCAGGTGATATTTCAACGAACTGTCGGTGATGCCTTGGCTGATGAGTGAAGTGATGGTTACCACACTGCGGTCGCGCAATGAAAGCAAGTCATTGCGGCTCCACACTTCTCCAAAGAGAACGTCGTCGTTAAGGTGGGCGAACTCTGGGGCAAACTCACCCAGTTGGGTGCGCCCTGCTGTCTGTACTATTTTCTGTTGTGCCATGATGTTTAGCATTAGTGTTGCGGAGATTAATAGTGATATTGTTTTCTTTATAAAGCGGAGAGTGTTGGTTATGAAGTCTTGCGATATTCGCTTGGTGTCTTGCCCGTCTGCGCCTTGAAAAAGCGGACGAAGTGCTGAGGGTATTCAAACCCAAGCATTTGGCTCACTTGCGTCACGCTCAGGCTGTCGTCGTCGAGCAGTTGCTTGGCGTTTTTGAGTAAACGGTTGTTGATGAAATCCTTTGCTGTTTTGCCTGTCTCTGTCTTGACCAATTCGCCGAAATATTTGGTAGAATAGCAGCATTTGTCGGCAAAGTAGGCTACGGTAGGCAGACCTTCACGCTCCGCTTTCTGTGCAATGTATTCATCGAGCAGAGAGATGAACTTCTTTACCACCGAATGATTAATCTCCTCGCGTGTGATAAACTGGCGGTCGTAGAAGCGCAGACAGTAGTTCAGCAGCAACTCGATGTTCGAAACTATGAGTTCACGCGAATGCTTGTCGATGGTGTGGCAAAGTTCTTGCTGAATCATTGATAGCACGTCGCGGAAAATCTCAATCTCGCTGCACGATAGGTGAAGTGCCTCGTTTGATGAGTAATCGAAGAACTCGTATCGGGAGATGTTCTTTCCGAGCGAAGTGCGGTTGAGCAGGTCGGGGTGGAATAGTAGAGCCGTCCATTTGGGGTATACCACGCCTGGATTTGGCTCCACATGTATCGACTGTCCGGGCGCAAAACTCGTTACGGTCATCTCGTCGAAGTCGTATTCGGTGCGACCATACGATAGTTTGCAACCTTTGTTTTCCTTCAGAAACAAGGCGTAAAGGCCGTAGTGGCAAATGTGCTCCTCTAACTGGCTTTCTTTGTCGAAGCGCACTACGCTCACCAACGGATGTTGGGTTTCAAATCCGTATAGGTCGTTGAATTCCTGTATTGTATTGAAATATAGTTCTTTCATTGTTTGATGATGCTTAGGATGTCTTCCACTATTTGATTGTCAAGCAGGCGGTTGTCGGCGAGCAATTGCTTGTGGTTGAAGCGGTCGTAGAGGCCCTTCTTAATGCCGCCCACAAGCACTTTCATATCAGAAGTGCCGTAATACGAGGCGATGCGTTCGCCAAATCCGCCGTCTTTGCAGCCATCTTCAAGAGTCACCACGAGTTGGTGGTCGGCCTTCAGCGCATCGAGCGCATCGGCGTCAACAGCATTGAGGTAGCGAGGATTGATGAGAGTGGCGTCGATGCCCTTTTGCGCAAGCAGTTTGATCACGTTCTCGCCTTTTTGGTAGAACGAACCGGCAGCAATGATGGCCACCTTAGAGCCACGGTGCATCACTTTGTATCTCGATTCGTAGCTGTATTCGGTCGCAACCGGCTCTGTGGTGTGATGCACTCCGTTGCTTGGCACTCTGATGGCGATAGGCTTCTTGTCTTGAAGGATAGCCCAACGAAGCATGGCGAAATATTCCTCGCAGGTGGTAGGCGCCAGATAGATGAGGTTAGGAATGCTGCAAAGCATCGGTATGTCGAATAGGCAGATGTGAGTGATGTCGTTCATCGTGCCAGCGCCGCCATACACCACATTGATAACGGCAGGGTTGGAGTTGATGCAGAGGTCTTGTGCAATCTGGTCGTAGGTGCGCTGAATGAAGGTGCTGTATACCGTCCACACTGGGTGCAGACCGCCTTTGGCCATACCTGAAATCATGGCAACTGCTTGCTCCTCGGAAATACCCATGTCGATGTGCTGCGCTCCGGCTTCTTGTCGCTTGGCTGGAGTGAAACCGCCAGCGGTAACGGCGATGAGGGTGCTGTCGTGCTTCATTTCGCGAAGCATCCAGTCGCTAAACAGTTCGCAATAGTCTTCTGTGGCAGGCATCTCTGGGCGGCTGCCATCCTCGCGGTTGAATGGCAAGCCCCAGTGCCACGCCTCTTTATTTTTTACTGCCGGAGCAAATCCGTGTCCCTTCTCAGTGTGGATGTGCACCACGGTAGGTTTGTCGGTACCCTTCACGCTGCTAAACACCTCGATGAGTTTGGCAATGTCGTTGCCCTCCTCAAGATATTTATATTCAAATCCCCAAGCCTTAAACCAATTGTGCTCGCAGGTGCCGTTGCTCTCACGCAAGGCGCGCAGATTTTTGTATATGCCGCCATGGTTTTCGGCTATCGACATCTCATTGTCGTTCACCACGATGATTATGCCTGTGCCAAGTTCCGAAGCCTCGTCGAGCCCCTCAAATGCTTCGCCACCCGATAGCGAACCGTCGCCGATGATGGCGATGATATTCTCGTTGGTGCCTTTTATGTCGCGAGCCTTCTGCAGACCAGTGGCAAGACTGATAGAGGTGGAAGTGTGACCCACTTCAAAGTTGTCGTATTCAGGACACTCGGCAGGCGATGAATAGCCCGAAATGGCGTTCATGTCGTCTACGTCGCCAAGGAATCCCGATGCGCGACCGGTGAGCACCTTGTGAGGGTAGCATTGGTGGCTGACGTCGAACACAAACTTGTCTTTTGGGGCGTCGAACACATAGTGCAGCGCCACGGTAGCCTCTACGAAGCCAAGGTTTGGGCCAATGTGTCCGCCGTGTTTGCTCACGCGGTTGAGCACGGCTTCGCGTGTTTCGTCGGCAATAATTTTCAGCGTCTCAATGTCCAGACCTTTTAAGTCGGCTGGTGACTTTATTTTTTCGATATACATGGTTTTCTGTTGTTAATTTTTCTGGTGCAAATTTACTGAAGTTTGCGTATTAATGATATACCCGAATTACGGAAGTTGTTACCTGTAGGTTGGGAAATTTATGTTACTTGATTTTCAAGGTGCGGAGGTAATCCTTCTGCTCAGGCGTGATTCTGTAGCTTTCGCATGCCTTTTGGATGGTCTTGTTGTGAGTCCAGGGCGCAAGTATGCGGTTCTCAAGATAAACTATTGTCTCGTCGTATCGCTTGGCAAGTGCCGTGGCGAAAAACCACGCCACCATCATTTTCACGTAATACTCCTCGCTGCGAATTATGGCAGGAATGCGCAGCAACGCGGGCGAGAAATCGGCGTCGAGGAAGTGCGTCATGAGCATGCCTAAGCCAAAGCGGCATGTGAAAGTGTGCGGCGAGCTGCTCCATTGCTTGATTTTCTGCAGCAGTTCGGGCTTATGTTTGGCAAACACCTTTGGCGACATGATGTCGCATACCGCCCAGTTGTCGACATAGGGCAGAAAGGCATCGGTGTGCGCAACGCATTCGTTAAAGTCTTTTATCTGAGAAATGAGCAATCCGTGGAGCATATTCTCGTCGTAGAAGTGATGAGGCAATTGGCGAAGGAAATCCTTGTGTTCGGGTTCTTTGGCGTATTCTTTGGCAAAGTGTCGCAGCACCGGCACGCGAATGCCGATGAAGTTCTCAGCAGGCACGCCGGGAGTGAGTTTGGCTTGAAATGCCGCGTAATTTTTGTCCTGCATAGCATACAGGCGCTCAAGCAATCGATTCATAGCAGATGAATTTTCTATGTTGTAAAGCTACAAAAAAATCGGCTTGGTAGGAAAATATGAGGAGTAAAATCGCAAAAAATTACCACTTGTTATGGGGTAGTTTTAACCTAAATCGGGCATTAGACCGTATATGTGAAAATTTTACTGCTTGGGGTATTTCGTTTTTTATAAGGCATCTTTTGCAAGAATTAGCAATACACGTTAGAGAATTTTGGAGTGGTGCTTTACCGATTAGGCAGACCGTCCCTACCGGCGAGCTTTTTGGAGGCAGCACGGAAATCCCCAGAAAATATGCGCTTCTAAAGCTCCGAAATCTATCCAAGCCCTAATGCCCGAATTGGGATAAAAAATCGGTGGGGCAAAGGAGTGATACCTTGCCCCCCCCCCGATTGTATCAGTGGTATTTGTGAGAGTGGATTACAGACTATTTACGGCTTGTGGGCGCGATGCTGGTGCGGTGCCGAATTTCTTGTTTGGCTTAGCACCCATCACAAACTTCAATTCGCCGCCCTTGAGAAGCTCGTCGTAGGTGATGTGGCTTTTGTTCCATGGTTGACCGTTTCGGTAAACGCGTTGGATATAGATGTTCTTCTTGCTGTTCTTCTCAGCCACGATGGTGAGTGTGTTGCCACCACGCACTTTCACGCTCATCTTTTCGAAGCGAGGGCTGCCGAACACGAGAGTGCCGTCGGATGGGTTTTCCTGATAGAAGCCCATTGCTGAGAGCACATACCAAGCCGACATCTGACCGCAGTCTTCGTTGCCAATTACGCCGTCGTGACGGTCGGTATAGAATTCGTCCATGATGAAGCGAACCTTTTCGGCGGTCTTCCATTGTTGGCCTACGTATGCATACATATAGGCGATGTGGTGGCTTGGCTCATTGCCGTGAGCATATTGGCCGATAAGGCCAGTGATGTCGGCCGACGCTTTGTCGCCCATGCTATCGTTGTTCACAAAGAAAGCGTCGAGTTTGTTGATAAATGGCTTGTCGCCGCCAAAGAGGTCAACCAAACCATACACGTCGTGAGGAGCAAAGAATGTGTATTGCCAACCGTTGCCCTCGGTGAAGTCGCCCACGATGTGGATGCTGTTGGCAGGATCATAAGGAGTGCGCCAAGAGCCGTCGGCCATCTTAGGACGGATAAATTGGATGTCCTTGTCGAAATATTGCTTGTAGTAGCCAGCGCGTTTAGCAAAAGTCTTTGCATCGGCGTCCTTGCCCATTTTGCGAGCCATCGCTGCGATGCCCCAATCGTCTACGGAGTATTCCATAGCGATAGAAGTGGCTTCGTGCACGCTGTCGCAAGGGATGTAGCCGCGCTCGAGAACGTAAGGCACGCCGTTTTGCTTGCGATAGGTGGCAGTAGCCTTCATTGCTTCGAAAGCGAGGTTGGCGTCAAAGCCGGTGAAGCCCTTGAGATAAGCATCGGCAATGATTGGCACAGAGCTGTAGCCCGGCATACATTCGGTTTCGCCACTCATCAAAGGCCAGATAGGCAATTTGTCGTTTTGGTGATAGATTGAGAGCATTGTGTTCACCAAGTTTGGCACAATCTCTGGTTTCACGAGGGTGTAGAGCGGGCATAGCGCGCGATAAGTGTCCCACAACGAGAGTGTGGTGTAGTTGGTGTAACCCTTGGCGGTGTAGATCATATCGTCGATGCCGCGGTATTGGCCGTTTACGTCGCAGAACAGCGATGGCGACACCATAGTGTGGTAGAGCGATGTGTAGAACACCTTGTTAGCCACCTCGTCGGCAGTGGTAACCTCTATGCGTGAGAGTTGTTCGTTCCATTGGCTACGGCAGTTGGTCATCACCTTGTTGAAATCGAAGTCGGTGAGTTCGGCAGCCATATTGGCGGCAGCATTCTCGGTGCTTACCGATGAGAGAGCCACCTTCACCATCACTTCCTTTTCGTTGCCGAAGTCGAGCATACCCTTCACGGCTCTGTCCTTCAATTGATTTACACCAGCGATTTCTTGGTCGTTGGCATATAGCTTGATGCCCTTGATTTTTTTGTTGGCTTTGAGCACGAAGTAGGTTTTGCGCATAGGGCTCCAACCGCGGGTGTAGCGATAACCCTCGATGGTATAGTCGTCGACCTTTCGGATAAACGAGCCGATGGTGATGCTGCCCACGCCGTCCTTTAGGTTGACAAGCACGTAGGCGTGATTGCCAGCAGGGAAAGTGTAGCGATGCAAGCCCACGCGTGCTGTGGCAGTAATTTCAGCCTTGATGCCGTAGCGCTCAAGCATCACAGAGTAGTAGTCGGGGCGAGCCACCTCGGTGCTGTGGCGATATTTTGAGGCATATCCGCCAGAGATGTCGGTTTGTTCGCCACGAATCACATTAGGCTTGGTCATAGGCATAAGCATCACATCGCCGAGGTCGCCGCAGCCTGTGCCGTTGAGGTGGGTGTGCGAGAAGCCTATGCAGATGCTGTCGCTATAGTGATAGCCCGAGCACCAGTCCCAGCCTTTATCGATGTTGTTAGGGCCCACTTGCACCATGCCGTTTGGCACGCTTGCGCCCACGAAAACGTGTCCGTGGAAGCCGCTACCAATCATAGGGTCGACATATTTCACATAGTCGCCGTCGTTGGCAGCCGAAGCTGCTCCTGCTGCCACGAGCGACAGTGTCACTGCCGAAAGAAATTTTGTTATGAGTTTCATTTTTTTCGTATGTTGTTGTTTTGAGTATTATCGCTTATGCAATCTTAGAGGCTGCACAGAAATGATAATTCTGTTACAGCCTCTAAAAAAGAGATATGATTATTTTCTAAGAGAATATTTGATAGTGCCGGCACCAATGAGGTCGTTCCACGAGATGCGGAAGCCCTTGTGAGCCTTGCCGCCTACGGTGACGCCCTTGATATAAGCTTCGCCGCCAGTGGCAACGCCAGCAGGACGTGGTGCTTCAATCACGAGTTTGTCCTTGCCCCAACGCTTAGCGTCAAGCTTGATGGTAACTTTGTCGAAGATTGGTGTAGTGAGAGTGTATTCAGCCTTGCCAGGGCAGTCAGGATAGAAACCGATCATGTTAAATACAGCCCAAGCCGACATTGTGCCGGTGTCGTCGTTGCCGGGGATGCCGTCAGGAGCATTCTTGTATACCGTGGCGAGCAACTTTTGTGTTTGTTGCTGAGTGCGCCACTCTTCGCCCTTGAAATAAGAGAATAGGTGAGGATAGGCGATGTCTGGCTCGTTGGCTGGGTCGTAGTAGCCCTTGTCGAACACCATTTGCAGGCGATTGACAAACTTTTTGTCGCCACCCATCAGTTTTGCAAGACCTTTCACATCGTGAGGCACATAGAACGTGTAGTTCCATGAGTTGCCTTCGTGGAAGCCAGGTGAAGGCTCAAAGTTCCAGCCTTGCATAGGGTTGAAAGGACCGTAGAATTTGCCGTCAGGCAAGATTGGACGTAGTGTGCCAAACTCAGGGCAATAGTAGTGCTTGTAGCCCAATGAGCGGCTCTTGAACAGAGCAGCATCGGCACGATATTCCTTTGCCTTGTCAGAGTTGCCCTTAGCGTCGGCTTGCGCAGCCAATTGGGTGGCGATTTGCGACAGAGCGAAGTCGGCGATGTAGTATTCAAGCGCGTGCGACACAGAGTTGTCGAACGGTTCGCGCAAAGCGCAGTAGCCTGTCTCGATATATTCGTCGATGTCAGGGCGAAGTTTGTTTTGTGCGCCAGGAGTGGTGGCACCTTTCTTCATAGCCTCGTAAGCCAGTTCGATGTCGAAGTCGCGCATGCCACGCAGCCAAGTGTCTACAATCACAGGGATTGCGGGGTCGCCCTCCATGGTGAACGTCTCACGGCCGAAGAGTTCCCACTTAGGCAGCCAACCGCCTTCTTTATACATATCGAGCATAGTGTGAATCATCTCGATTTGGCGTTCTGGATACACCATTGTCATCATCTGGTGAACGTTGCGATAAGTGTCCCAAAGCGAGAACACTGTGTAGCGCTGACCCTTGGTGGTTTTGATAGCTGGGCTCTCCATAGCCGGATACTGACCATTCACGTCGTTCAACACGTTAGGGTGAATGAGCATGTGATACATAGCAGTGTAGAAGATGGTCTTTTGGTCGTCGGTGCCGCCTTCCACCATGATTCGGCTGAGGTCGTTGTTCCAAGCGCGGCGAGCGTCGGCAACGATGGCGTCAAACGATTTTCCTTTTTGCTCAGCCTCAAGGTTTTCGCGTGCATTGTCGATGCTGACAAACGATACACCCATCTGCACCTCGATTTGCTCGCCATCCTCGGTGTTGAAATTCAGATATACGCCGATGTCGTCGCCAGCTAATGGCTTGGTGTAGCCTTTATATAGCTTATATTTTCCAGCGGTAGAGTCCCACTCGGCTTCGGCAGTCATAGGGCGCTGTTTTTTCCAAAGACCTGACGAAGCAGGCACTTTGTTGACACGCATCACAAAGTAGATAGGGAACACGGCATCAGGCACGTAGCAGAATGTGCCGAGCAATTTCATTCCCTCGTATTCGGTGTCGCTCACCTTGCGCACTTGTGCGCCGCTTTCGTTGGTGAGGCCCTCGCCAAGGTTGAGCAGGATGTGGCTCTCGCCCTTAGGGAAAGTGAATCGCGACATGCCGGTGCGTTGGGTGGCAGTCACCTCGGTCTTGATGTTATATTTTGTGAGAGTGTTGGTGTAGTAGCCAGGATGAGCTTCCTCGTGGCTGTATTTGCTGCCATACTCTTTGTAGTCTACGTTGAGGGCGCCAGCGGTAGGCATCAGCAAGAGCGAACCGAGTTCGGGGCAACCCACGCCGCTAAGGTTGACGTGTGCGTAGCCGGTAAAGAATTTGTTGTGGTATTCGTAGGGTGTCGACCACCAGCGGGCATCTTTGTCAAACTTGTTTTCGTCGCTGCCCATCACATTGAATGGCACTACCGACATCAATCCGTTGGGGCATATAGCGCCCGGATTGCAGGTGCCGAAATTTGAGGTGCCGATAAATGGATTGACGTAATCGGCTGGTTGCAAGGTTTTAGCCATGCCCGTAGCCATGCAAGCCACAATCGCGAGTAAGGTTATGAATCTTTTCTTCATCGTTTTTGATGTATAAGAGTTGGTTTAGTTAGAAAAAAAGGAGAACATAGCGTGGGCAACGATGAGGAGCAACGCCAATGTTCTCGCATATATTATCACACGCTATTATTTGTTAGCGCAGTCGTTTTTCTTCACGAAATCGATGATTTCAGAGATGTAGCCAAATGCCAAGCACACGTGAGTGTCGGCAGCGCCATAATAAACGCACACCTTGTCGCCCTCTTGAAGCGAAGCGCATGGGAACACCACGTTAGGCACGTCGCCCACAAGTTCGTATGGAGCAGCAGGGCCGAGCAAGTAAGGCTGAGTGCGATAAAGCACCTTCGAAGGGTCTTCCTTGTCGAGCAGGGCGGCACCCATAGCATAGCGGAAGCCATTGCAAGTGGTGATCACACCGTGGTAGAACATCAACCAACCCTCGTCGGTGAGGAAAGGCACAGTGCCTGCGCCAATCTTGGTGCATTGCCAAGCACTCAATGGGAATGGAGTAGGACCCATGATGTGGCGGTGTTCGCCCCAGTATTTCATGTCGGGGCTATAACTGATGTAGATGTCGCCGAAAGGAGTGTGTCCGCTGTCGGAAGGACGGCTCATCATAGCATATTTGCCATTGATTTTCTGAGGGAAAAGCACACCGTTGCGGTTGAATGGCAAGAATGCGTTTTCGCATTGATAGAATTTCTTGAAGTCGAAAGTATAGCCGATGCCGATGGTAGGTTGTCCTTTGTAGCCGTTGCACCAAGTGATCCAGTAGCGGTCTTCAATCCAAGTGCAACGAGGGTCGTACTTGTAGGTCGACTCAATCATGTCGGTGTTTCCGCATTCAAATTCTATTGGGTTTTCGTCGATTTCCCAATTGACGCCATCCTTGCTGCGACCAGCGAAGATGTTCATTTGCACCGAGCGGTTGTCGCAACGAAACACACCAGCATAGCCATCCTCAAAAGGAACTACCGCGCTATTGAAAATGCTGTTAGATGTTGGGATGTGGTATCTGTCGATGATAGGGTTGTTGCTCGAGCGCCACATAACTTCCTTGCAACCTTCTGGACGGTCTTCCCAAGGGATATTAACTTTATTTTCCATAAATAGTTATTTACTTGATTTAGATTATTTCTTCTTTGGTTTTTTTCTGTATGCAAAGATAATGTATATCAAATGTAATACAAAATTCAAAATGGTTTTGCACACAATTTTACTGATAAATCACAATAGTTTGATGGCTATGGCAGCACATGCTTCGGCATCGGCAAGCGCATTGTGGTGGTTGGCGAGGTCAAAGCCGCAATACTTTGCCACGGTGTGCAGCTGGTAGTTGGGCAGGATGTCCTTAAGCAGGCTGCGCGATGTGCGGCAAGTGCAGAGAAATTGGTAGTCGGGATAATCCATCTGATAGACCTTAAACACGGCTTTAAGGCAACTTTCGTCGAATGCCGAATTGTGTGCCACCAGGGGTAGCCCCTCGATTTTGGGTGCAATCTTTGCCCACACCTCGGGGAAGCATGGGGCACACTGCACATCTTCCATCGTCAATCCGTGCACTTGAGTGGTGAAATATGTGAAATAGTCGGGACTTGGGTATATAAGACTATAGAAGTCGTCGACAATTTTGCCGTTTCTCACTATCACGATACCTACGCTGCACACGCTTGAGCGTGCGCCATTGGCGGTCTCAAAATCTATCGCTGCAAAGTCGTTCATATCTCTCGTTTGTGTCGTTGCGGTGCAAAGTTACACAAATCGGCTGGAAAATCAGAACTTGTTCAGAATTGCGCGGCTTTGAAAAATTGCGTGAGAGGCTGTCTGAAAGTCTGACGTTGTAAATAGGGTAAAGAGCGTGTTCCCGTTACGTTTTTTGTTTAAGTATTTGGGCTTGGGGGAATTGTTTGTCTTGTGTGGGTGGAATGCAAAACGGCTGTGCCAAGATTGCGTTGACACAGCCGATAGAATATTGTATAAGTTTTGTGATTATTCAGCGGGGTGTTGGCGCTCCTCTTTGAGTTGCGCGGCGATTTCCTTCATCTTAGTGGTTGTAAGTGGGTAGATGACAAGGAACGCGATGGCTACTGCAGCCACGATTGCCGGGATGTAGCTCATCAGCAAGCGTAAGCCCCAGATTGCAGTTTCGGTCTGCATGGTGGCTGCCGCATTAAAGCCGAATCCTGCCAAAATCCACATAACCGCCGAGCTGCCGAATGCGCCACCAAACTTTTGTGCCATAGACGAACTGCTGAAGATAAGACCGGTAGAAGCGGTTTTGAACTTCAGTTCGGCGTAGTCGGAGATATCGGCATACATACTCCATACCAGAGGCGAAATCACACCAGTGATGATGCAGATAAGCACTTGAAGCACCATCATGGTCCAATAAGCGCTGGTGCCAGATGTTGGCACATAGTAGAATGCCACGCAAAGCACAATGAGTGCGGCGAGTGAATAGATGAATGTGGATTTCTTGCCGATGGCGTGTGTGATAGACGCTGCCATAGCCACACCTGCCATGTTTGCCACCTCGCCCACAGCCAAGAATATACCGCTATAGAAGAGGAAGTCAATAGAGAAGAAGCTCAGGTGAGCATCTGAAGAAATCATGGTGGTGAAATAGAATGGTATCACGGCGTAGCGCACGGCGTTGAAGAAGTTGAAGAACAATACGCCTCCAAGCAATATCCACCATGGCGCATTGCGCAAGAGCGATTTTAGGTCGGCTGCCACTGAAGTTTGCTTTGCCACGGTCTTTACGCGCTCTTTTGTCATAAGGAAAGTGAGCACAAACAACACTGTGCAGAAAATGCCCACGCACACCATGCCATATTGCCAAGCCTTAGGGTCGAGGGTGAGAGTGAGGCTCTCGTCCATTGTGCCGAGGGCGCGAGAAATGCCGTTGCACAATGGTTCCCAGCATGCAAGTACGATAAACGAGCCTGCGTAGGCAAAGAACATGCGATAACTTGAGAAGATTGTTTTTTCGTCGCTATCCTCGGTTACCACACCAAGCATTGAGCCATAAGGCACATTGATGGCGGTGTAGACGGTCATCATAAGTATATAGGTGACAAAAGCCCAAATGGTTTTGCCAGTCTCGCCGAAGTCGGGCACGGTGAAAAGCAATACGCCAGCCACTGCAAACGGCGCTGCTATCCACAAAAGGAACGGACGATATTTTCCCCAGCGCGTCTGGTTTCGGTCGGCAATGATGCCCATCATAGGGTCGCTCACGGCATCCCAAATTTTAGTCACAAGCATCAGCGCACCAGTCACCTCAAGTGGTAGTCCGTATACGCTGGCATAAAAGAATGGTAGATAAGCTACGAAAATCTTCCAGAACGACGATGATGACATGTCGCCGAATCCGTAGCCCACTTTCTCTGTAAATGTTGCCATTTTCTGTTTTATTGGTTAACGTCGGCGCATCGTTATTGCTGAGCGCCGACAGTTCTTGATTATTTGGTCGGTTATAAATTATTTCTTAGGAGTTGCACCCATAGTCAATTGCAATTCGCCGCCATTCATGATGTCGCTATGATTGAAGAATGGGGTGTCGAGTTGCTTGCCGTTGAGCGAAATGCTTTGGATGTATTTGTTTTCCTTGCTGTTGTTCACAGCCTTTATCACAAAAGTCTTGCCGTTTGTAAGGTTGATTTTGGCTTCGTTGAATAGAGGGCGACCAATAGAGTAAACTGGTTTGCCTGGGCTTACTTGATAGAATCCCATAGCGTTGAGCACATACCAAGCCGACATTTGTCCGCAGTCTTCGTTGCCAGAAAGTCCATCCATATCGTTGTGATACAATGTGGTGAGCACTTGGTCTACAAGTTGTTGAGTCTTATAAGGCTCGCCTGCATAGTTATAGAAGTGGATGATGTGGTGGCTTGGTTCGTTGCCGTGGGCATACTGTCCGATAAGGCCAGATATGTCGGCCGAAACAGATTCGCCAGTGAGTTCCGACGAAGCGCTGAATAGACCATCGAGGCGCTTGATAAACTCGTCGCGTCCGCCCATCAATTCCATCAGGCCTTCAGGGTCGTGAGGAGCAAACCATGTCCATTGCCAAGCGTTGCCTTCGCAATAGTCGTCGCTGCGGTGAGTGCTTCGCGATGGGTCGAAAGGTGTGCGCCAGTTGCCTTTGGAGTCTTTGCCGCGCATAAATCCAGTAGATGCGTCGTAGTATTGCTGATAGCCCTTGCCGAGCTTAGCATATTTTTTAGCCACTTCCTTGTCGCCAACGGCTTCGGCCATAGCAGAGATGCACCAGTCGTTGTAGGCATATTCGAGCGCCTTAGCCACAGCCTCGTTGTCCTTGTCGCAAGGCACATAGCCAATGGTATTCTTCCAATATTTAGCTGGTGGCATCAAGCATGGTAATACCAGTTTAGGGCAGATGATGCCAGTGGTGTCGTATTCAGCGGTGCGCACCATAGCCTTGAGGGCTTCTTTACCGTTGAATGCACGGCTGCCCTTGATATAAGCGTCGGCAATGATAGGCACGGCGTGGTAGCCAATCATACAGCCAGTGTAGTTGCCTTGCAATTCCCACATAGGCAGGATGCCACCTTCGCGAGCCTTTTGGAGCAAAGAGTTGACAAACTGCTCGTTGCGTTCAGGGTCGATGATGGTCATAAGAGGGTGGAATGCGCGGAATGTATCCCATGTAGAGAAGATTGTATACATGGTCTTGCCAGCCTCGGCTTGGTGAGGCTTCATATCCATACCCCAGTAGCGGCCGTCGGCGTCGGTGAAGGTGTTTGGCTGCAGGCCGGTGTGATAGAGAGCAGTATAGAATGTGGTGCGTTGGTCGTTATCGTCGGTGTCGATGTCGATCTTTGAGAGATATTCGTTCCAACGTTGCTTAGCCTCTTTGCGCACTTTCTCAAATTCCCAGTTGGAGATTTCGCTTGTGACGTTGTTCTTCGCGCCGTCGATGTCAACAGCCGATACGCCAACCTTCGCAAAAATCAATTCACCCTCGTTGGTCTTGCCGAATTTCAGCAGCGCCTTGCGACGAGGCTTTTGCTTTTCGCCCACGGTCACGGTGTCGTTGATGATAGTGTAGGTGAAAGGCTTAGAGAATTTGATATAGAAATTGATGTATTGGTCGAAAGCCCAATATACGGTCATCTTGTGTCCCACAATCTCGGTGTCGCTCACCACTTCAAGGTTCATTTCCTTGTTGGTTTGGTCTTCGAGCGAGTAGTCGAGGTCTACAATCACGCCAGCGTCGTCGGTTTCTGGGAAAGTCCAGCGGTGGATGGCACCGTGAGTGGTGGAAGTCATCTCGCAGTTGATGCCGTAGCGGTCGAGCTTCACAGCATAGTAGCCTGGCTCAGCTTTTTCGTTTTCGTGGCTGAACGCAGAAGCGTAGGCTTTGGTCTGAACGCGCTCGCCCTCTTGGGTGATGTCTTGCTCGCCCACGGTAGGCATCACAAGCACGTCGCCAAGGTCGCAGCAGCCAGTGCCGTTGAGGTGAGTGTGAGAGAAACCGTTGATCGTGCTATCGTTGTAGTAGTAGCCCGAGCAAGCGTCCCATCCATAGATGCGGGTGTCGGGGCTTGGTTGGATTGCGCCAAAAGGCACCACTGCGCCAGGGTAGGTGTGTCCGTGGCCTCCAGTTCCGATAAATACGTTCACATACTGAGTGTAGTCTTTCACTTCATTATTGCTTGAGCATCCGCTACCAACAATCGAAACAATCGCTACAATCACAGCCAAAAGTGTTGCGGGGAGTCCGCAAGATTTCTTTTCGAAGTTCATATTATTGTTTTTTGGTTAAGTTTTCTGGTCTCTTTAGTCCCAATTCGGGCAATGTCCCGATTTGGGTTTTATGGATTATACATATCCTTGCAAAGGTAATGAAAATATATGGGAAATCGGGGAGTTATAGCCATATTTCGGTGCATCTTTTTTAAGAAATCACATTTTCTGTGTACCTTTGCAATCAAATAAATAAGCAAAGAATGGATAATATCAATTTCACATATAAGCCAGAGGAATTCTCAAAGCGATTGTTTATTGAGACCTATGGCTGCCAAATGAATGTGGCTGACAGCGAGGTGGTGGCTTCGGTGATGAAGATGGCCGGCTACGGAGTGACAGAGAATCTTGACGATGCCGACGCTATATTTATCAACACTTGCTCGATACGCGACAATGCCGAACAAAAGATTTTTTCGCGCCTCAACCAACTGCATGCCTTGCAGCGTCGCCGCTCTAAGCGACTGATTGTGGGCATCATCGGCTGTATGGCTGAGCGCATGAAGGAAACGCTCATCAACGACTATAATGTGGATGTGGTGGCTGGCCCTGATGCTTATCTCGACTTGCCCAACCTGATCGCTTCGGCAGAGAATGGTGAAAAAGCCATCGATATAGCACTGTCGCTCACTGAGACTTATCGCGATGTGATACCATCGCGCATCTCGGGCAACAAGGTGTGCGGATTTATAAGCATCATGCGTGGTTGCAACAACTTCTGCTCGTATTGCATTGTGCCTTACACCCGCGGTCGTGAGCGCAGCCGTGAGCCACAGAGCATCCTCAACGAACTTCGCGACCTTGAGGCAAAGGGCTTTAAGGAAGCCACTTTGTTGGGTCAGAACGTCAATAGTTATAGCTTCACTCAGCCAGATGGCACAGTGGTGGGATTTGCGCAATTGCTCGCAATGGTGGCAGAGGCTGCTCCAGACATGCGCATCCGATTCAGCACATCGCATCCAAAGGATATGTCGGATGAGATACTCCAGACCATCGCTGCTCATCACAATATCTGCAACCACATACACTTGCCGGTGCAGAGCGGATCAAACTCGGTGCTTAAGGATATGAATCGCCGCTACACTCGTGAGTGGTATCTCGACAGAATAGCTGCTATACGCCGCATCATTCCTAATTGTGGCATCTCTACCGATATGTTCACTGGATTCTACAACGAGAGTGAAGAAGATTTCCAGCAAACACTCAGCTTGATGCGCGAAGTTGGTTTCGACTCGGCTTTTATGTTTAAGTATTCTGAGCGCCCTGGCACTTTGGCTTCTAAGCAGATGAAGGACAATGTGGCTGAGGATGTGAAGATCGACCGCCTTAACCGAATGATTGCTCTTCAAAACGAGTTGTCGAAGATAAGCAACGAGAAAGATGTTGAAAAAACATTCGAAATACTTGTTGAGGGATATTCAAAACGCTCAAAGGACGATATGTTTGGTCGCACACAGCAAAACAAGGTGATAGTGTTCCCGGCTCGCGACGCTAAGGTGGGTGAATATCGTAAGGCTAAGGTGCTAAAGGCATCATCGGCTACGCTTATCGGCGAACTTGTAGACTAAAAATTACATACAGAATAATTATAGATGGCAAACAGGGGAGTTTCTCTCCTGTTTGTTGGTTTTTGTGCATAGATATTCGTAACTTTGCACCCGCTAACTATCAAATGATTAAAAACAAATCTCTTTATATCAATGGGGGTATTCAAGGATTGTCTGTCATACAAACAAAGCAGATGTAAAATTGTTGCGAAAGTGATATTAGGCGGCGCACTACTGCTTGCCCCTGCATGCGCATTCGCTCAGGATAATGCTGACGAGCTGACGCCGTCGGGCAGTATGCAATATATGGTGGAGGCTCAGGGCTCAGGCTCGCATGGCACCACACCGCTGTGGCTGAATGCCAACAAATATGGCTTGAGTTCGCTCAAGGAGGGCAACGGTTATGCAAGAGCCGCTGTGTCGCGCGCGATGTCGCAGTCCTACGACAAGAAACTTGATTGGGGATTCTGTGCCGATATTGTGGTGCCGGTGAACTATACAAGCAAATTCGTGATTCAGCAGGCTTACGTAGGGACATTCAGTAAATAGTATAAAATTAGCCAACTAATTCATAGACAAAATGT
>CAJLWM010000010.1 GCA_905210415.1 uncultured Prevotellaceae bacterium | reverse complement strand
AGATCGTTTCTTTAAACACTTTTACTAATTTTGCACTTGCTGTTGGACTCTACATATTGTATGGGAGGAATAGCACAATAAATTTCTGTGAAATTATAGGAGTGTGATTTTTAATCACTAACTTTGCAGAAAGAATACAGAATAATTTTAAAAAATAATTCAAAACATGAAACACCTTGATAACATCTTCGCAGAAAAGCTATTGAAGATTAGTGCAATTAAACTTCAGCCAAACAATCCATTCACATGGGCATCGGGCTGGAACTCGCCAATCTACACTGACAATCGTAAGACATTGTCTTATCCTGATGTAAGGTCATTCATTAAAGTTGAACTCTGTCGCCTGATTCAGGAAAACTTCTGCGACGCAGACGTGATAGCCGGTGTTGCTACGGGAGCGATAGCTCAAGGCGCATTGGTGGCTGACACATTGGGCTTGCCATATATCTACATCCGTTCGTCTCCAAAGGATCACGGTTTGGAAAACTTGATTGAAGGAAACCTTAAGCCAGGCCAAAAAGTGGTAATCGTGGAAGACTTGGTGTCGACAGGCGGAAGCAGCTTGAAGGCTGCACAAGCAGTGCGCAACGCAGGTGGCGAAGTAGTGGGTATGGTGGCTATATTCACTTACGAATTCCCTGTTTCGGTGAAAGCGTTTAAGGATGCAGGCGTGAAGTTGCTCACCATAAGCAATTATTCTGCAATGATTGGTGCAGCCAAGGAAATCGGTTATATCCACGAAGACGACCTCGCTACACTTGAACAATGGCGCAAAGACCCAGCTAACTGGGTGCCACGTAAGATTGAAGAGTAATATTAATAATTTTGCATGAGTACATATAAGAGTAAAGTTTACCCTGTGAGTGCCGCTCGTGAGCAGGTGTTTGAGAAATTATCGCATCCCGAAGCATTGACAGAGAAAATCAAGAATCTTCCACCTGAATTGCAGGAAAAACTCCAGACGGTGAAGTTTGGAGAAGATTCTATATCATTTGTGGTGCCACCAATGGGCGAGATGCGTATGCTCTTCACCGAGCGCACAGCGCCAAGCCGCATTGTGATTGGTCCGGAGTCGTCGCCAGTGCCATTTGGTTTGTCGATTAATATCGGTGAAGGCGCTGATGGCAATGCCACAATTGAGACGGCAATGGATATAGAGTTGAATATGTTCTTGCGCCAGATGGTGGGAAACAAGATAGAAGACGGCATTGACAAGATGGCAGAGATGCTCAGCCGATTGCCGTATTAATCTCTTGGTAATAGTTCCCCGATAGGGAAAACTATATTTTATGGTGACGCACCGGTTTTGCAGAGAAGCGAAATCGGTGCGTCGCGGTTATGGGCGTGTCACCCGGGTAATGTGCGTCGGAGGTTTTTCTCGCGCCGATTGGCTGACACGATTACGAATTGGGATAACGGAAGAAGGGGCTGTGCCAACGCGGATGTTGACACAGCCCCTTCGGGGTGATTATGTGTGGGAGAGTTATGCTTTCTTCTCGCGGTTGAGGATGCGCAGGGTGTTGTTGAGTAGGTTCACGAAAGTGTCCTTATCCTTAAGAGCCGACACCAAACGTTTCACGTCGTCGCCGTGATAGAGCAGGCCCGTCTCTGTGGTGTTGATGGCTTTAAGCAAAGCCTGAGCTCCTTGAGCAGGAGTGCTGATGAATGGGCGGAACAGATGGTCGGCGATGTGGTCGAACCAGCGGTTCATTGTGATCATATTGGTGTTTACGATGCCAGGGTCGGCGCAAGCCACCTTGATGCCAGCGGTTTTAAGCACTGTGGTGAGGTAGATGGCAAACATGGTGAGAGCCAACTTGCTGCGGCCGTAGGTGCCGAGTTGCGAGAAATTGCTTTCGTGAGGGAATTGGTTAGGAATGTGGCTCACCAATCGTGTGAGAGAAGTGGTGAACACAATCTTGCCACCATCAGAGATGAGAGGCGCGGTGAGGATGCTCAGCAGGGCAGTGCCGAGGTAGTTTACCTGCACGGCTTGCTCATAACCGTCGGCAGTGATTTGGCTTTTGCGGGTCATCACGCCAGCGATGTTCACGAGCGCTTCCACAGGGCGGTTGAGCGCTTTGAGGTCGCGTACAAAGGTGCGGACTCCCTCAAAAGTAGACAGGTCGAGGTGAAGCACGGTGATGTCTTCGTTGCCAGTCTTAGTGATGAGCTCGCGTGCAAAAATTGCAGCAGTGTTTACGTTACGGCAAGCCAGAACAAGAGCCTTGCCTTCGATGGCGAGTGCCACAGCAGTGGCACGTCCGATACCGCCAGTAGCACCAGTGACGATATAAAGAGGTTTATTTTGTTCCATTTTTATCGAGCAGTTTGTGTTTGACAATCAGTCGCATGCTATCTGGGAGGATGGCAACGGATACAATTGCCAAACGGTTAATAAATCCGTTAATATACTGTTTCTTATGATTAAACATACGTTTGAGCGCGCCGCTCACAAAGCGTTGAGGGGTGGCGAGTACGCCAAGCTTCAAGCCCAGGCGCTGCAGATTGCGCGGCAGGCCGAATAGGTCGGTGGCAATGCCGCCAGGGCAAGCCACGGTGACCCCTACGCCGTAGTCTTTCAGTTCGAGCGCAAGCGAACGAGAGAACACGCGGATGTAGGCTTTAGTTGCGGCATACATGCCAATGCCGGGCATAGGCATCCAGCACGACATAGACGACATGTTGAGGATGTATCCCGAACGTCGGCTCTTCATATCGATGGCGAAGCGCTGGCAGAGTTGTGTGACAGTGCGCATGTGCAAATCGATGAATAGGTTGAGCCTATCTGTAGTGGTGTCGGTGATGGTTTTAAACGAAAAAATACCGGCGTTGTTTATGAGAATGTCCACCACGATGCCGTTTTGCAAGCAATAAGCGTAGATCTCCTCGGCAGCATCGGGGTGTGCAAGGTCTTTGTAGTGAGCCCAGAAACGTTGATCGGGATATTTAGCGGCGAGGGTGTCGCGTGCGTTGGCAAGTTCTTGCATCTGATTGCTCACCATGAGCAGGTTGATGCCCATAGAAGCCAGTTGAGGGCAGAACTCCGCTTGAGGCGCCGGTTACGAGAGCAGTCATTGCCACGTCGCTATGCAATATTACCGAATCACTGTTGGGCATTCTTTCGCTTGATATTTTCTATTTCTTTTACGATGCTTTTAGGCAAGTCGGTGCAGTGCTTGTGGCACTTCATGTCGATTGAATACATGCGAGCGATGCAATAGTTCACATGGTCGCAACCGCAACGTTCCTCGCCATTAGCCATTCGATTCACAAAATCGGGTTCGTTGATAAGGGCACGAGCCATTTGTACAGCCTCAAAACCGCTATGCAGCACCTTCTCGATGCCAGTACGCGACACGCAGCCACCCACATAGATGAGAGGCAACTTCACGTTGCGGCGCACCTCAAGCGCGTCGTCGAGGAAGTAAAGGTCTTCGTATGGTTCGTTTTTTATCATCAGTTGTCCACCGCCAAAACGCACGCCATATTTCAGCCACCAGCAGTCCATATAGTGCGTCATGGTGTGTATAGGCATTGAGCCGCGCATCACATACATAGGCGCTTTGCTCACAAATCCGCCACTGAGCACAAGTCCGTCAACGCCGAGTTTCTCCAATTCTTGAGCGATAATTATGCCTTCAGGCAGGTCGTTGCCGCCACGGAAGCCGTCGCGCATGTTGGTTTTCACCACTACAGCTATTTCGCCGCCAGCGGCACGCATCACCTCGTCGATGCACAGGCGCATAAAGTCCATGCGGTGATTGAGGTCGCCGCCCCAACGGTCGCGTCGGTGATTGGTGTATGGCGATAAGAATTGGCTTATCAGATAGCCGTGCCCGGCATGAATCTCCACGCAGTCAAAACCGGCGTCCTTGGCAAGTCTCACGGCGTTGCCAAATTCCACCGCCATCTGACGGATTTCGTCGTCGCGCATGCCGCGCACTATGGTGGGAGAGTAGAGGTTGAATCCGGTGCAAGCCGAGATAGGAATCTGTCCGGCGGTGCTTGGGTGCGACATATTGCCGCAGTGACCGAGCTGGATAGATGCTTTAGCACCGGTGCTGTGGATTTCGTCGGTGAGCGCACGCAGTTCGCCCACTATTTCGGGGCGCAACCAGAGTTGCTTATCAAACGACAACCCGCTGCGAGTGACGGCGGCGTATGCGATAGTAGTCATACCGATTCCGCCCTCAGCCACGCTCATGTGATAGTCGCGCAGTTGCTGGCTCGGACGGTTGTCGAAGCACATGTCCTCGAAGGCAGCCGAACGAATGGTGCGGTTGCGCAGGGTGATAGGCCCAATCTTCACAGGCGTAAATAGCAGTTGGTCGGTTTGATTGTTATCCATAGTTTTGTCTTATGAGAGATGGAGAATGCGATATTAGTAGATAAACGGAATCATGCGCTTGAGTTTGAGGCGTCGGAAGTCGTCGCCAAACTCTTGCTCGTAGCGACGGTGAATCTTTGCCGCACGAGGAGCCAAGTTGGCAAAAGTCCAGATGGCAAACACGGCACCAGCAGCCGACCAAGTGAAGATGGCAAAACCCACCCATTCAAGTAGTTCGCCGAAATAGTTGGCTGAGGAAACATATCTGTACATACCGCCATGAGGAATGTAGTGGCGAGTGTCGCCCGGTTTGCGCAGATGGCGTATGATGTAGTCGCTATTGAGGTTGATAACCAGTCCGATAAAGAAGATTATCACGCCGAAAAGAAATTGCGGAGTGTAGAGCCAGTTGACTGAATAAGTGCCAGCAGGCGAGATGTGGAAAATCCAAGCGCCTTGTATGTAGGCGTTTGCCACGTTGAATATCCATCCGAATAGGATGATGAGCATAGGCATGCGGTTGCGTCCGCGAATGAGGAACGGAAACACAAACGTGCGCTGCAGATAGTGAAACTGAAAGAGGAAGAAGAAGATAAACGGCACAAGGTCGAATGTGCGCGACGACTCCCACCACAAGATGGTCATCACCACCACTGTGGGCAGCTCCATAAGCATCCAGCCGAGTTTGTTGTTGATGCTGAATCCCCACTTCTTGGTGTACATCATGCCGTAGCCGGCGTTTACGAAATGCAGCGCTATGTATACTATCACTGCCAGTGCGGTCATCACTATAAGCAGTGTGTTGAAGTTGCCAATGGAAGGTATTATATCTGAAATCATAATAGAAAAGTCAAAATTACAGGGTTATATACTTACAAAGATATAGAAAATGAGCGATATATGCAATGTGTGGTCTTGGAAATGCTGAGAATGATAATGCTTTGATATTTGGGGCTATTTGGGAGATAATGCGAGGCTGTGATGTGCAAGATGTGATAAAAGTGAATATGTATTGGGAAAAACTGACTACTTTTTTGCGGTGCGTCTGTTACTGTTTTGAGATATTTGCAGTAATTTTGTGATAATAATAATGGTAATTAGAAAGGTGAAAAAGATGATTAAGAGAAATGTTTTATATGTAGCAGTGTTGACATTTTTGTCGGCCATGTGTGGCGGCGAGGTGGCTAATGCACAGGAAATGATAAAGTATGGCGATTTCAATCATTGGATTACTCGCAATATCAAGGAATCGTCGGTGCTTGGTGGAAAGACAAAGCAAGTGTATGAGATTGGTCCGTCGCAGACCATCAATGGCGCAAAAGCATATAAGAATCTTGGCGGATCGCCATGGGCTACATCAAATGTTTATGCTCATGTGATGGGCGTCACCAAGTGTAGCAATGCCGTGTATCCCGATGTGCGCAGCGGCAGCAATAAGTGCGCTAAACTATGCACAATCTTAGAGCATGTGAAGGCTCTCGGCATCATCAATATGGATGTGCTTGTGAGCGGCAGTATATTCTTGGGTCAGGTGATGGAACCAATCACCAGCAGCAAGAACCCTTATAGCAAAATGGAGATGGGCATACCTTTCACCCATCGCCCAAAGTATTTGTCGTTTGACTACAAAGTGCATGTGCCAGAAGGCGGACAACGCATCTATAGCAGCGGTTTTGGAAAGAAGAAATCGCTTGATGGTCAAGATCATGCCGAGGTGTATGTGTTGCTCCAACGCCGTTGGGAAGACGAGAACGGTAATCTGCACGCAGCACGCGTTGGCACTGCCCGCGAACGCTTTGGCAAAACCACAAGCGGCTGGGTGAACGGTCACAAACTCACCATCCACTATGGCGACATCACAGGAACATCATACTACAAGCCATATATGGCATTGCTCAATAAAGACGTGGTGTATTATGCACGCAACAGCAAGGGCAAGATGGTGAAGGTGATAGAAGAAAAGTGGGATGCCGCCGACGCTACACCTACACACGTGCTGGTGATGGCATCGTCGGGTTGCGGTGTGGCTTACACAGGCACCGTGGGAATGACCTTGTGGGTTGACAACATGGCATGGGGCTACTAATGCCTCGGGCAAATGCGCGATTCACACTAATTGGAAAAATATTTAAACGCAGAATATTCGCCGAGCGCCATATTGTAGGCGCGCGGCGATTTGATTGTTCTGCGTTTTTGTTATACCTTTGTATTTGGGTTGATTAACACCCCGAAAGTATACACTACGAAACGTAAAAAGCAAGGAGGCAGATTTATGAAGGTAGCAATCATCAATGGCCCGAATCTCAATCTCTTGGGCGTAAGAGAGCCGGGAATATATGGCAGTCGTGCATTTGACGAATATTTTGAGCAGTTGCGCAAGCAATATGCCGAGGTGGCAACGCTCACCTATTTCCAGAGCAACCACGAGGGCGCGTTGATTGATGAGATACAGCGCATCGGGTTTGACTACGACGGTATCGTGCTCAATGCTGGGGCATACACTCACACAAGCATAGCCCTGGGCGATTGCATACGAGCTGTGACAACACCTGTGGTGGAAGTGCATATCTCAAACGTACACAGCCGCGAGGAATTTCGCCACAAGTCGATGATATCGGCAGCGTGCCAAGGAGTGATAGCCGGCTTCGGACTTGATAGTTACCGCCTTGCAGTGGAAGCGCTCCTAAACAACAAAAAGCAAACAGAAGAATAAACAAACAACAGAGAATATTTACAGATGTCGATAGCAGAAGACGAAATCGAAAACTATATATTGCAGCACATTGATGCTGAGCCAGACGATTTGGCGCATCTCGACCGCGAGACCCATCTCTATCACTTGCGACCACGCATGTGTTCGGGACACTTGCAGGGAAGACTATTGAAGATGTTTGTGCGCATGATACGCCCAAAGCGAGTGCTCGAATTGGGCACGTTCACCGGTTATTCGGCAATGTGTCTTGCCGAGGGGCTGCTTGGCGAAGACGCTTGTGTTCACACCATTGAGATTGACGACGAATTGGAGGATTTTATCCGTGAGCATTTTGGTCGCACACCATTGGGCGAACGCATCACACTGCATATTGGCGATGCCAAGGAGATTATCCCAACGATTGAGGGCGACTTCGACCTCGTGTTTGTAGATGCCAACAAGCGCCACTATCTCGATTACTACAACTTGATATTGCCGAGAGTGAAAAAGGGCGGCTTCATCATTGCCGACAACACCCTGTGGGACGGCAAAGTGGTGGATTGGGGTAAAAAACTCGACGACCAGACCAAGGGGATCCTCGACTTCAACGACTTTGTGGCAGCCGACCAATCGGTGGAGAAGGTGATATTGCCACTTCGCGACGGCTTGACTATCATTTATAAGAAATAACGAAAAAGAAAAAAATTAATATATGGAAACAACAAGACAACAAAAGATAACAAGACTTATTCAAAAGGAATTGAGTGAGATATTCCGTCAGCAAACCGCTAAGACTCACGGTGTGCTTGTGTCGGTGAGCGCAGTGCGCATTTCGCCAGACTTGAGCATCGCCCATGTGTATCTGAGCATTTTCCCTTCGCAACAGGGTGCTACAATCCTTGAGAATATCAATAAGAGCGCTTCGCAAGTGCGCTATGCTTTGGCTCAAAAGGTGCGCTATCAGTTGAGAAAATGCCCTGACTTGCAATTTCACATCGACGATTCGCTCGACTATATTGAGCATATCGACACATTGCTCGGCACAGTGAACGGCCCAACCGAAGAGACTGGCGAGGGAAAGGCTGAAGATTGAGAAAAGAAGGGCTGTAGCCATGAACCTGCCTTTGCATATAGCGATGCGCTATCTGCGATCGAAGAAATCGCATAGCGCTGTCAACATCATATCGATAGTGTCGGTGTGTGGTGTGATTGTTGCCACCGCCGCCATCGTGTGTGTGCTGTCGGTGTTTAATGGCTTCGGCAAACTGATTGAAAGCAAGTTGTCGGTGCTCGACCCCGATGTGGCGATAACATCCACTGTGGGCAAGGTGATAGCCGATGGCGACAGTGTGGCACAGGTGGCAATGAGCGTGCCAGGTGTGCAATTGGCGCTACCTACGGTGGAAGACCAGGCTTTGGCAATGTTTTTTAACTATCAAATGCCCGTGAGGGTGAAGGGGGTGCCCGAAAATTACGATTCGCTCACATGCATACGTCAGGCTATATTAGACGGACACTATATGCTCACCGATGGCATCTCGGAATACACTGTGATGGGTGTGGGCCCTGCGCTGACGCTGAATGTGCGCCCCGACTATCTGAAGATGGTGAGCTTGTATGCTCCGCGCCGACGTGGCAACATCAATCTGTCGAACCCAGCCACGGCATTTCGTGCCGACTCGGTGTTTGCCGCTGCGGTGTTTCAGATTGAGCAAAAGAAATACGACAACGATTTGATGTATGTGTCGATAGGTTTGGCTCGCCGCCTGTTTGACTACGACACGCAAGCCACTTCGGTGGAATTGCGCCTGCAGCCTTATGCCAACGAAGCCGACGTGATGAAAGCGCTGCGTGAGCGTTTGGGCAGTGGATATGAGGTGAAAAACCGATTGATGCAGCAAGCCGATGCCTTCAAGATGATAAACATTGAGAAATGGGTGACTTTCTTGCTGTTGGCATTCATATTGGTGATAGCCACGTTTAATGTGATAGGTGCGCTGTCGTTGCTGATAATAGAGAAAAACGATGGAATAGTCACTTTGCGCAACCTTGGTGCCACAGATAAACAAATCACCAAGATATTTGTGCTCGAAGGATGGTTGATCTCGCTCACAGGCGCTGTGGTGGGAGTGGTAGTGGGACTGCTGCTATGCACCTTGCAAGAGCAATTCGGCCTGATAACCATGCATGGCAATACAGCCACACTGATAGTGAATGCCTATCCTGTGGCGGTGCAATTGACAGATGTGATAGTGGTGCTTGCCCTCACTGGAGTGATTGGCACGTTCACATCGCTTGTCACTACGCTGATAATGCGCAGAATCTTGCGCTAAATTGATTTCACATAACCTTTAACCCGAATAGGGAATTAATAACTGTAGATAAGAGTAAGAAGAGTCTGTCCAACCGCTGCGAGCGTGTTTGGGCTGATGTGTCGCATCACATCGTCGGTGGTGTGCCAGCTGTCGAAGAATCCATATTGGCTGCTCGGGCGCATATCAATGATGTCGATGCAAGGGATGCCAGCCTTATTCACAGGCACGTGGTCGTCGGTGATGCCACCGCCAGGCTGAGCGATAAACATGTCGCCGTGGCCAAGCGATGCGGCTGTGCGCCACACTTCGCGCACCACGCTTGGCGCATATTGCATAGAGTAATATTCCTGATAGAATGAGGCTCCTTCAGCGCCCACCATATCGAGCAGTATGCCATACATAGGGTGATAGCCTTGTTGGTGCATATTGCGAGTCCAATATTGAGTGCCGAGCGCCCAAGTGTCTTCGCCGCCGTTGTCGTCGCCCCAGTCTTCCACGTCCACTAAGATTAAGTCAATGCCGATGTTAGGCTTTTGCGATTGCATGGCACGAGCCATTTCCAGAAGCACGCCCACACCGCTTGCTGCATCGTTGGCGCCCATCACCGGTTGTGTGCGTTTTGCCTCGTCGGGGTCTTTGTCGGCCCAAGGTCGGCAATCCCAGTGAGCCAGCATCATTATGCGGCTTTCGGCATCGGGATTGATTTGTGCGATGATGTTGCGCGCGTTGAGGCGAGTGCCGTCGAAAGTGGTCACTTTGCCGTTTTGCTCAGTCACTGTGGTGCCAAAAGATTTTAGGGTAGCCACCAGATAGTCGCCGCAACGGCGATGTGCGTCGGTTCCCGGCACGCGAGCACCGAACGAGCATTGACGCTCCACGAAGGCATAAGCGCTGTCGGCACAGAATTGCACTGGTGCCTCAGTTACTGATTGAGTAGATTCAGAAGCCGCAGCTTCAGCGTTCTTTGATGTTGACGAGCATGCGCCCAATAGCATAGTGAGCATTGCCGAAATGATTATGATGTATCGCATAATATTCTGTGTTTTAAGTGGCACAAAGTTACGCAAAATTACGGGTAAAGCAAAGCTCTTTTTCCGTAGTGCCGCCAGAGTGGCTTTTTTACGTGGTTGTCACTTTTTGATGGAATGGCTGGGCGCATTGTGTTGCAACTTTGCAAAGCGATAACAAAAATCAAAACTGAGAATATTATGGAAGAGGAAAACACACTTATGCAACAACCCGAGATGAATAGCGGCGAAGACCTGATGCTGCTCAACGACCTTGCTATTGACGATGCTGCCACGGCGATGAATATAGAAGCCGATGCGGTGACGCAGATCAAGACTTATTGCCGAGAGATAATGCGTGGCGAGGTGAGTGCTTCGGCGGTGAAGATGCTTCTTGCCGGCCTACGGCACGACGACGATGTGAAGAATGCCGAGGGCGAGGGATACATCAGAGGCAGAAACGAGAAAATAGAGCTGCAACAACGCTTCGAGCAATATAGCGAAGAGTATGCCAGAGCAAATAGCGTGATGCCGAGGTTTGCGCGACGCAGCATCTGGGATATAGAAGAATGACCACCCCAATGTCCAGAATTGGGTTAGCAAGAACACACACATTATTAATCACATAATTAACACACACAACAACCATGAAAACAAAACTTGAGAGAATCTATGATTTGATGTATTCGCATCGCAGAGAGTTGGCTTTTACCGTAGTGATGATTGCCCTTGTGGCGCTGTTGCTCAATTCGTGCCATGCCCATGGAGCCGCATTGGCTTTTGCGCTGGTGGCTACGGGCACTGGCGGTGAGATGGTGACCGACGGGCCAGTGACTACCGACATCGTGCATGAGTCGAAAAACGACTATCTGCTCAACGAGATTGACCGACAAATCACCAAAATCCGCCCAATGGCTACGCCTGTTGATCAACTCTCGCGCCTTGCCGGGGCAAAGCGTTGCGGCAGTATGGTGGTGGACTACTACAATGTAGACACTAAGCCTACAAAATGTGCTGTGAAGGCGGGAATTGTGGCATCGGATGATGGCGGATTTGATGAGGCTGACACCCACAAGCAACTGATGACTACAAACGATGCCATATTCGACGTGAGCGACACCATTTTGGTGAAAGGCGTGAGTGGCTATAACCCCGACGGCACGAAAAGCGCATGCGATTTGGTGCTATATGTGGTGGGGAAGGACGACACCAAGGGATTGACCGTGATGGCTGCCAATGGTATGACTGACGGCAATATCAAGGGCGTGATACCTTCGATACCGAAAGATACGGAACTCATACGCATGGGTCGTGCTGCCAGCGAACTCGACGTGCAGACTGCGCAGTTTGAGGCTTTGCCACAACGTGCATCGCAGAATTGCCAAATCTTCAAGGCGCAAGTGGAGCAATCGGTGTTGCATCGCATGGCAAACAAGGAAGTTGATTGGACACTCAACGATCAAGGCGAGGCTGCCATCTATGATATGCGCCTGGGTATGGAGAAGAGTTTTCTCTTCGGCATTAAGCAGAAGATCTACGACTATCAGAAGCGCGAGAATGTCTATCTCACTGGCGGCATTTGGCATCAAGCCGGCAAGGAATTTGCTTATACCGAGGCCGGTTTCACCGAGGAAACGCTTGTGGACATGATGCGCGAGGCATTCACTGGCAATGCCGGAAGCAAGCGTAAGGTGCTTTTGGGTGGATCGGCATTTATCAGTCGCCTCAATAAGCTCACCTATAGCAAGGTGGTGAATGCCGGCGAGAGCGTGGTGAAGTGGGGTATTGACTTCAGCGAATTGCGCAGCAAGTTTGGCACACTCTATGTGTTGCTCTCCGAGGTGTTTGACGAGTGCGGAATGGAAAATGAGGCGATGATAATCGACCCAGAATATTTGCAGAAATATAGTCATTTGCCATTTGGCACCGAGGCGCTCAACCTCAAGGCGTCGGGTCAGCGCAACACCGATGCCATAGTGCTCACCGAGGCAAGTTGTCTGGTGCTCCGCTATCCAAAGGCACACATGCGAGTGGTGAAGAAGTGACACGTTGCTGGTTTTTGAAAAAAGCTCCGAGGCTTATGCTGTAGGAGGGGAAAAAAGGCTCTGCTTCAATCACTGAAGCAGAGCCTTAAAGAGTAATATGAATAATAATAATGATTAGTCTTGAGTTACGCGTTCAAGCCACTTGAGCATACCAAGCATCACGCCCATTGAGATGAAGCAGAAGCCGGCAAACACTGCCCAGCATTCCCATTGGTGAGGGAAGCTGTTGAGCATAGTCACGCCCAATGCGATAAAGAGGTTGCCCACTGCAGTAGCGCACAGCCACAAACCTTGGCAGATGCCTTGCAAGTGTTGAGGAGCAATCTTTGATACGAACGACAATCCGAGAGGTGAGATAAACAACTCTGCCACGGTGAGGAAGAAATAGGTAACGATAAGTACCCATGGGCCTGCCTTCATAGCCACCTTAGCTGCTTCTGGAAGGTTCTTGAATTCTTCGCCTGAAGGATAACCGTTGACCATAGAGATAACGATAAGGAATATGTAGGCACATGCTGCCAAGAACATACCCAACGCAATCTTCTTAGGAGTAGAAATCTCTTTGCCTCGCTTAGAGAGTGCGCTGAAAATAATCATGATTATTGGGGTGAGCACAATTACGAAGAATGGGTTGATGCATTGCCAGATTTCTGGTGCGATAGAGTCGGTTTGACAGAAGTCGCGAGCAAACACTGAGAGTGATTGTCCATTTTGGTGGAATGAGAACCAGAAGAAAATAGCCACGCCAAGCACTGCAAACAAAGCGAACATGCGTTGCTTGATTTCTTTAGCATCGGCAGCCACATCTTCTTTGTTTTCCACTGCAGCCTTAACCTTCTTCACAGGGTTAGGAAGCACCTTGCTGGTGACGATGAAGATAACCAATGAAAGGATCATTGCCACAGCCGAAGCGATGAATGAGTAGTGAACACCAGTATTGAAACTTTCGAGATAGCTATTGCAGAATGCTGCCATATCACCTACAGGGGCACCGTCGATGATTGACTTTTGAGCAAGCTCAGTGAGATTTTGCATGCCATCGCCTTGAAGGTTGCCTTGAAGGAATGCGTGGCAGAGGCGAGGAAGGTCGGCGTTGTAGAAGAAGCCATCGAGCTTAAGCATTGCGCTGCGGAGCAATGGAGCAACGAATGGTGCAATCACACCACCGATATTGATAAACACGTAGAAAATCTGGAAACCACTGTCGCGGCGCGATTTTGCGATAGCGAGTGCTTCAGGACCTTTCTTAGCTGCTTCAGCCTCAAAGTTGTCGTACATCTGACCAACGATAGCCTGAAGGTTACCCTTAAACAAGCCGTTACCAGTGGCGATGAGAACAAGAGCAACGCAAGTGAGAATGAGCACCCACATTGGCACAGCGCCAGGGTTGCCGCCAAACACTGGGACAGAAAGAATCACATAGCCCGATGCCATAACCACCAAACCGGCGATGATAGTGCCCTTGAAGTTTTGCAAACGGTCGGCAACCATACCACCAGGAAGGCTAAGCACATAGATGAGGAAGTAGAACACTGCGTAAATCCAGCCAGCGATATCATCGCTGATACCGAACTTAGAGCAAAGGAATAGCAGGAGCACTGCATTCATGATGTAGTAGCCAAATCGCTCGCCCATGTTGGACAGCGCTGCTGAAATAAGTCCCTTAGGGTGGTTCTTCTTTGCCTCAACTACATAATAGATGAGAAAAGGCACAACTACCACGAGAATCGCAAGAAGCATAGCCACCATACGATTGTTGTTCCATAAATCTTGTAACATAAGTGTTGTTTATTAAAATGATTAATTATTAATTACTGTTTTGGGGAATAGCGGTGTTAGTTTTGTTAGCATTGGCTTTGCTCCTTCATTTTGTAAGCTAAAGCGTAGGTGCGTATCTGCTTGATCATTGCAAGCAAGCCGTTGCTTCGTGTGGGGGAAAGATGCTCATGAAGACCGATTCGGTCGATGAAATAAAGGTCGGCATCGAGAATCTCTTGAGGAGTGCGACCGCTGAGTGTGCGCACCAACAACGATATGATGCCTTTCACGATTATTGCGTCGCTGTCGGCTTGGAATGTGATTACGCCGTCGGCATAGTCAGCTTGAAGCCACACGCGGCTCTGACATCCTTCAATTATGTTGTCGGGTGTTTTGTAGCGCTCGTCAAGCGCAGGCACTTCGTTGCCCAAGTCGATGATATATGCGTAGCGATCCATCCAATCGCTTAGGTCGCTGAATTCGTCGATTATCGAGTCTTGTATTTCATTAATGGTACTCATGTTCATTTCGTGAATGAAAGGTTTAGGGTTTTTTACGTTTTCACAAGTGTGAAGAGCAATTCGTTCCATTCGATTTTCCAAAATTAATAACTATTTCCCATTTATCCAAATCGCATTTAACCCAAATCGTCATTAGGACGTATATGTAAATATTTTTCTACTGCTTGGTGTCTTTCGGCTTTTATAAGGCATCTTTTGTTTGTTTTTAACTCGCAATAGCCTGCTATTACTCGTTAAAAAGCAATCAAAATCTGCTCTTCTAAAACTCCGAAATCTCACCAAGCCCTAATGACCTAAATGGGTTTAATCACACGTTCGCCATAGTGAAAAATTTTTTCATTATTGCGGTTCGGTTTGAAAATCCGAGCCCATGTTGAAAAGAAAGGAGGCACTCCTCTGCTTGATAGCAGAAAGGGGTGCCTCCAAGGTTATGCCGGGAATTCGGCATCAAAGGTAATTAGGTCATCTAACTTCCTTAACTGTTTCGGTAGTGCCGTCGTCGTAAGTCTTCACAACGATGTAGATAGCCTTGTCGCCCTTGGCAGGTTCGGCAACTTCCACACCTGAGATGTTGTAGAATACTTCTTTCACAACGGTCTTGCCATCTTTGTTCACACCGTTGATGCCGCTGACTTCGGTAACGTTGCAGTTCAGAGTGAATTGCTTAGTCACTTCGGTAGGTTCTTCGGTGAGGTTGCTTGTAGCCTTAGCAGTAACCACGAGTTTGCCAGCGAATGGCTTGGTGAATGCTACTTGGTTGCCGCTTATTGAAACGTTGGCGTTGTCGGTAGTGATAGCCACGCCTTCAGGTGTGCCAACGAAGAAGTTCTTGGTGATAGACTCATAAGTGTCGCCTTCAGCAGGAACCACAGCCACTGAGTTGACCTTAGCGTAAGCATTGTCGTTGATGTCGCGCAGTGTTGGCAAGCAATATTCGCCCTTAGTCCAGCCTTCGCCAAGAGTGAGCTTAGTGAGGTCGGCATAAGGAACGGCTGTACCAGCATCGTTTACACCTTCGCAAGCGTTTTCAGAAGCGTAATAAGTGTTCTTTACATAGTTGATTTCGTTCCAGTTCTTGCCATTGCCTTCCATCTTCACGCCGATGATCATAGCGCAAGTGTCGGCAGGAGCGTCAACTGTACCGATGAAGTAGGCATTTTCCAAAGTTGTGCCATTGACAGTGCCATCGGTAGCCTTGGTGCCCTTATAGCCATATCCGAGGATGCCACCAACGCGAGCCAAGCCCTTGATCTTGCCAGCGCTGTAAACGTTGGTGAAGTGGCCAGAGCCTTGACCTGCGATACCGCCGATGCCGTAGCAGTTCTTAGCGTCGGTGCCAGTAGTTGATACGTCGCCGAGGTTGTAGCAGTTTTCGATGTTAGCTGTGGTTGAGCTGTTGTAACCGATGATACCACCAGCGCGGTTGGTAGTAGTGGTGATGTCGCCAGCGTTCCAGCAGTTGGTTACAGAAGGCTTAGTGCTTGCCAATGCGGCAACGATACCGCCGAGGCCAAATCCGCCTTCGATGTTACCTACGTTGTAGCAGCTGTCTATTTGGCAATAGCCAGTGAGGTAAGCCACGATACCGCCACCTTGGTTGCCTGAAGCGATGATGTCGCCAAGGTTGTAGCAACCCACGAAGCGAGCATATTCTTCTTCGGTGAATTTACCCTTGTTGTTGTTGGCGATACCAGAAGCATAGGTAGGCTTTTGTGAAAGGATTGTACCCTTGTTCCAGCAGTTGCGGTAAACAGAGCCCGGAGTATAGAGGTTTACAAGACCTGAAGTGTAAGTACTGGTTACAGTACCAGTGGCAGTAGAAGATATGTCACCAGTGTTGTAGCAGTCTTCCATTGTAAACTTAGAGTAACCGCTTGAGTTGACGTCTACGATAAGACCAGCATTGTTGGCTGCAGAAGTCACGTCGGCAGTGTTGTAGCAACCCTTGATGTAGTAAGGTTCTGAAGTAGAAGTTGCAGTAGCCATACCGATAAAGCCCGACAATGTGCTTGTGGTGGTTGGTTTCTTAGCAACAATTTCACCAGTGTTGTAGCAGTTGATGATAGTGTCAGGTAAGCAGTTAGCGATGAAGCCAGCCAAATAAGCCTTTACAAGCTTAGAGGTAGTGCCACCACCAGTGTAGGTGATAGTGCCTTCGTTGTGGCAATCTACATATTTCACACCTTCCTTACTTTGTGCTACCAAACCAGCAGTGTAGGCGCCGGCAGAAGTAACCTTACCGGTATTCACTACGTTTTTGAGTTCAGCGCCTGAATTAGCAACTCCTACCACACCAGCAGTGTAGCTCTTGCTTGCAGTGGTGGTGACAGTAGCCTTGTTGGTAACGTTTTCGAGCTTGCCATACAAGTCATATACTACGGCAGCTGCATAACCTTGGTTGGTTGTGAGTTCGCCGTCAACGGTGAAGTTCTTCACTACAGCATCTTCACCCAAAGCTTGGAAAGCGATAGCGCTCTTTTGAGCAGTGACTTCGCGTATTGCCTTCAAGAATTTGCCATTACCATCGAGAGTGCCGTTGAATGTTGTCACACCGTCGTAAGAGAATGGATTGATGTCGTTCAACATGAAGTCGAGGTCGGCAGTTACCTTCAAGAACTTACCGGTCAATGGTTCGCTACAAACAGCCATGTATTCTGCTATAGCGTTCCATTCGTTGATGTTGTTGATAAGGTAAGGATCTTCAGCAGTACCTGCACCTGTAAGAGGAATTTCAGGACGAGAGATGATAACGAATGGCTTAACCACGTTGCCTGCGGTGTAGACGAGTGTGTCTACGGCAAGAGTTTTCACTGAGGTAGGAACTACCACCTTGTTGCCATCGAGACGGAATACAGAGCCGTCTTTCAAAGTCCAATTGCCTTCGCAGAGCGATACGTCGCTCTTGAGAGCAGCTACGGTTTCGCCAGCAGCCACGTTGATAATGATTCCACGAGTAGCCTTCACGAGGTCTTCGTTGGCGAATTGTTTCAAAACAGGATATTTGCCTGCGTCAAACGACCAAAGTTCGGTAGAGAAGTTCTTCAAAGCGGTGCCGCTTGTGAGAACGCTTGTCTCAACGTCAGTAACGCCGTCGAGAGGACCATTACCGTTGGCTTTGTACACTGTGATTTGACCATCGTAGTAAGTGTCGGCATTATCGCCAGTAGAACCGGCTTGACCACCGATTGAACCTACTTCAATCTTGTCTTCAGTGAGAACGGTACCATAGTTGATACAGTTGATCACGTCGTTGTGATAGGTGTAGGCTGAAGAAGAAGCATCGGCGAGGGTGGCAGTGATACCGCCTGCGCGACCTACGAGAGCAAAGATTGTACCAGAGTTAACGCTGTTGGTGATGCGGCCACCGGTCAAAGAACCAGCGATACCACCGGCGCTCTTGAGCTTGGTGTTTTTGAAGTATGTTGAGCGAACGTCAACGGTGATGTCGCCTGCGTTTTCGCTGTTTTCGATAAGACCATAGTTAGAACCAGCAATACCACCGGCATTCATATAGCCAGAAGTGATCTTACCAGCATTGTAGCAATTGCGTATTACACCTTGCTTGAGGTTTTGGCCGGTGATACCGCCAATCCAGCAGCTGTAGCCTAATACGTCGGCATAGTTCTTACAGTTTTCGATAAGACCATAGTTGTAACCTACGATTGCGCCAGATGTTGCCCAGAAGTTGGTGAGGCTACAGTCGGCTGCGATGTTGAGGTTCTTTACAGAGCCTTCAGGAGCAAGACGTCCGATGAAGCCCTTGTAAGAGAGGCTACCTGGTTTGCCGTTTGATCCTGTCAATGGCAAGCCAAGAGATGTGTCGGTTGGTTCGGTCTTCCAAACCACGGCGTCCTTGAGATACATATTGTGGATGAAGTATCCACCGCCATCGATGTGACCTGCAAATTGCACGTGAGCATCGGTTGCTGCTGTTGTTATGCTTGTGCAGAGTCCCAAGAATTCAGGGTCCTTTTCAAGGTCGATATCGTTGGTGATTTTGAAATATGTGTCAGGGAATAGTTGTTGAGCAATAGAAGTGTATTTCGACAACTTGATGAGGTCGTCCTTAGTCTTAAGCAAATAAGGATTTCCTTCCGATCCGGCGCCTTCATAAGGCACTGGGCAAATCTTCAAGGTGATGATGCGATTACCCACGCCAGAGTTTAAGATGATGAGCGAGTCGGTGCCGAATTCTTCCTTCAACTTGAGAGTGTTGCCCGAGATAGAAGAGTATCTACCTTCACCAGCAATATTGCCGTCTACAATATACCTAGCAGTGGTGTTGCCAAGGAGGCTGAGTTGTGCGTCGCGAGCAACTTTGTCGATTGAGCTGTCTTTGTGCAGCAAGATTGTGCTAACGCTGAACTTAGCGGCTTCGCTGTCGTCTAAGCCCTTGATGCGAGGATAGTAGCCTTCGGTGAATACCCACTTGTTGGCATCGAATCCCTTAACGCCGCTGCCCGATGTGAGTTCGGCGCTTGTTGCTCCATATTCTGCCGATTTGAAGTTGACCATCTGCTTATCGAAGTAGATGTTTTCGATGGTTGGCTTAGCGCCTTCCATGATTGTGCCAATCACTTCGCGGCGTTCGGTGGCTGTGTCGTATTGATATGTTTCAGCATCAAGTGTACCTGCTGCGTAGCATTCTTTGATGCTAGATTCAAAAGTATTGCCGTCGTTGTCCTTCCAAGAGCGGAGGTAACCAACGAGGCCACCAGCGTAGCGAGAAGCAGAGCTGATAACAACACAGTTGCTGTAAGAATTGGTGACAGGGCCATAGAGGTTACCAACAATACCGCCTACAGCGGCCTTTGTGTCGTAGCCATACACGCTACCTGTAGCGAAGCAGCGGTTGATAGAGCCTTGGTAGCAAACACCAGCCACACCACCCACGCTGAGGTTTGATGTGTAGCGGCCATCTACTGTTCCTGAGAAGTAGCAGTCTTCGGCCTTACCATTGAAGAGTGAACCTACCACACCACCTGATGGATAAGTCTCGGCAACACCGCCGGCCTTAATCATCACGTTGGTTGCATAGCAATTCTTGATTTCGTTGTTGATCTGACCAGCCACACCGCCAGCATAGCCAAATGCGCCAATGATGTTGGATGTGGTTACAGAGCAATTATACACGCTGCGAGCGATAGCGGCGATACCAGCGGCACCGGTTTGTCCGGTGTTGCTCACGATAGAGTTGGTGACACTACAATTGTAGATATCGCCAAGGTCCCAAGCGCAAACCACGCCAGCATAGTAGTTGGCGGCTTCCACTAGAGCCCTGTCAAACTTGATGTTCTTGATTACACTCACTGTGTCGGCTTTACCAAACAGACCTGCGTAACCCTTAGCGCCAGTGTTAACGGTGAGGCCAGTGATTGTGTGTCCGTTACCATCAAATGTGCCTGCGAATTGGTGAGTCCAGTCGGCACCGATAGGTTCGAAACGATATTTCGACATATCAATGTCGTTTTCCATGCGGAAGTATTTGCCAAGATATACACGGGCATATTTGGTGATTGTGCCGTAGTTGTATTCTTCGTTGCCGTTCACGCGGTCGGAGAGAAGGATGAGGTCGTCGAGCGACTTAATCTTATAAGGATTGGCTTCAGTACCTTCGCCTTCAAATTCAGAAACTGAGAGGGTTGGGTAGGTGATGTCGAAATCGGTGGTGATTTTACCTTCGGTCATTGCGCCGAGATAATATTTAGAGCAAAGCAAAGTCCAGTTGCCCCAAGTGATATTGCGCTTATCGGTGGCTTTTTCACACACGATGGTGTTTTCATAAGCAGTCAGTCCAGAATAGTCGTCCTTGTAGGTAGTGGACTTTGTTGACCAGTCGCCGTTGGTGACGTCTTTACGAGCCACTTGGGTGGCGATGGTGGCAGAAAGGTCGCGCTTGAGTTCGATTTCCACTGTGCGTCCGTAGTTGGCGAAGTTGTGCACAGCCACTACGTTGGTAGAAGGTTTTTCAACATAAACGGCGTAAGAGCCAGTTACCATTGTGCTGGTTGTTGAATTCCATCTCTTATACGACATCTTGGCGTTGCTCTTCAACAATTCAGTTTGGTAGTAAGCGCCATAGAATTTGTCTTTGTTAGTGCCGTTGATAACGAAAATAGCCCACCAAGAGTCGAGGGTGATTGTTCCGTTGTCGTTGAGCGTACCAGTGATCTCTGCGGTGCGGTCAGGCTTCGCGGTGCTGGTGATAACAGCCAAATCGAGGAATCCGTCGTTTTCACTCTCGCCAACCACTTGGTTAGGGATGGTGATTCTCTTTGTGGTACCGTCGAGTTTGGCTTTAACTACTACTCCGGCTTGCCAGAAGTTGGTGATTGCAATAGAGTCGGTCGTGTTAGGAACAGTCGCGATTTTCACTGCGTTACCTCCGTCGTTGCCGGTTGATGTTAGTGTTTGGTAGGTCATAACGTAATCGCCCACCACGTCTTGTGGGGTGACCACTGATTTGATTTTCCTACCTGTTCTGATTTGTTTCGCAGATGTGCGTGTAGCCGCTTCGGCCTTCAATTTCGTTGTGCTGCTAAGCAGTTGCTTGCTTGCTGTGCCCACGCCTTCGGTTTGGGTCACTACAGCAGGTTGCTGATTAGGATTCTGCACACAACTGAAGACGCTCTTGCTTTCAGCCATCATTGCGATAGGAAGCCACAGCACTGCCAGAAGCATTCCAAAAGCAGAAGTAAATCTTCTCATAGTGATAAAGAATTAATTGAGGACAATTGTTAATTCTTGCCACTTGAGGTTGGTATGCCTAATGTTGTCCTCGGGTGCATTAGGCCAACCTCTTGTGGCATCGGATTGTAAAGGTTTAGCCCAATTCGGGCATTAGGGATTGGATGGATTTCGGAATTTTAGAAGTGCAGATTTTAGTTGCTTTTTAATGAGTAATAGCCAGCTATTGCGGATTAAAAACGAGTAAAAGATGCCTTATAAAAATCGAAAGGCTCCAAGCAGTAGAAAAAATCTACATATACGGTCTAATGACCGATTTGGGTTTAATACACAGCTTTTGTTGACTTGCCGTTTTGGCTGATTACGTAGAAGCCGTGTTCAGGAAGTTGGATAGTGGCAACACCGTTTTCTGGCATTGTGGTGGCTATAACAGCACCGTTGATGCTGTACACTCTGATGATGTTGTCGCAATCGTCGGTAGTGACTACCAGATTGCCTTCGATGCATCGTGCCGAAAGTGATTCTTGCTTGTCGGTGATGATGTTGTTGATAGAAGTGCTTTCTTCGTAAGAAATCGTCACGTCGTCGATGTAGCAAGGCGTGGTGCCACTACCCGATGACTGTGTGATCTTGAAGCAAGGGCTCTCCACTGAAATATTGTAGATGATTTGCTCGTTTGCTGAGCCAGCCACGGTGTTGTTTTCCACACCGTTTACGTTTTTCATCGACACCCAAGTGTTGCCTCCGTCTTTAGAGTAGTAGCAGCGGATGATTGCCATTGATGCGGCCGAATTGCTCACGTTGAATGATAGCGACGAAACGTTGCGACTGATTTGCGAGGTGATTGCTTCTGACTTCTTCACAAGTGTGAGCGCCTTAGTGCCATTGCCATAGCCCTCTTGGGTTGCCGAAATGGCAGCCTTTTTGCCAAGGGTCCAAGTGCAGAATTTGCCGTTTACGTTTTGCTCGCTTCCGTCGGTTACATCCATTGCCTCGAAGTCTTCCTTGAGCGAAAGGATGTTGGCGGTGACGGTAGAGAACGAGATTGTGCCGTCGGTATTCTCGGTGATTCCGGTGATAGATATCGGAGTGCCAGTGCCGGTCCATGAGCGGAGCGATGGGTCGGTGTCGTTGGTGATTTCTGTCACATTGCCGCTGCCAGGGAATGGGTCGCCCTCAGAGTCGGTGACTGTGGTGCCCGACACCGATGGTTTGGCGCGGAGTATCTCCAGATAGTTGTGTGCAGGGTTGACGTTGATCTGATTGTTCTCCCAAACGTCCACGTTGGTTGAGTCAACGCGTGTCACGATCATGCCGTGGCCAGGCAGATAGGCATCCCAACCGGTCATTTGTCGATTTTCAATCAAGAAAAACTCGTTTTTCATCGCGGAGTTGATGCGGTAGCCTTCGTTGGTTGTGTTCAAAGCGCCGAGTTTGAAATCGCCGGGTTTGTCGATCAATATTGGTGAAGCGAATCCCAAAGCATAGCGCTCATAGAGGGTGTAAGCCACAGGTGTGCGCGATTTGTTGCGATAGCTGCCGCCTGCCATCAGCGACCATATTTGTGGGTGCACGCTTTGTCCGCCGCTCTTGGCATAGTCGGTGTCGTATTCATCGGGCAGACCGAGTACGTGGCTGAATTCGTGGCATATAGTGCCGATGCCGTCGATTGTGTTTGTCCCTTCGCGGCCCCACATCTCGGTTGAGCAAGCATACCTGCCAAGCGCCACGCCATCGAGGCGAACGCCAAACATTGTTGATGCGTGTGGCCAGATGAGGCGGCTGTCGTTGCCGCTAAAGTTGGCGCCATAACCGGCAAACACGAAGTAAACCATATCTACGGTGCCGTCTTTATCGCGGTCATATTCCGAGAAATCCACTTGGCTGTCAACGGCTCTTACGGCTGCCGCTGTCAAGGCTCTACCGTTGGTCGACGACTCTGCTGAATATTTCGAGTAATCAATTTTTACAGGTCCAACAACGTCGAATTGAGGGTCGAACTTGCCCATCGAGTTGTCGTAGTAGTAGTCTCTCACGCTGCCGGTATACTCCATCTTCTCTGGAATAAGCGAGTTTGACATAAATCCGTCGAAGTTGCGCTTGTTCACCATGTCGTTGAAGATAGTGCGAATATCGTCGCGAGAGAAACTTAGGTTGTTGAATTCCACAAGGATAATCAGGCCTTTGAAGTTTTGAATGTCGTATTTTCCGTTGCCGTGGAGCAATGGGCGACGTTGCATCTTGCGTGAAGCGTCGAGCATCTGTCGGCTTGTTTCGCTCATGCTTGGTCGCAGATTTCTCGACACGTTGTAGAGAAATCTTTTCCCCGCAGTGCTTCTTGCCGAAGCGTCTTGTGCGATTTGCGTTGAAGGAGTGAGTTGGCCGTTGTCCATCACGGCATACACATAATATCCTTCATTGTTTTTCAGGATTGTGTAGCCGTCGTCGGTGGTAGAATAGTGTAGGTATTCATCACCAATCAGGCGCACAGTGAGAGATGTGCCATCGGGCTGAAGCACCCTGTTGGCATAGGGATGTGCAGGCACAGCATAAGCAGAAAGTGCTGTTGCCGCACTAATGATTAGGGATAGAGTAAATTTTTTCATATATCGATTTGTTGTATAGTCTTCTTCTTTCGTTCCCTAAACGGACACTCTTATAATTCAATGGCAAATATCCGTAAAAAATCACAAAACGACAAGAAATATTTGGAAAAACTTATAGAAAATAAAAATATTCTCAAAATAGTGTGAAAGTATAAAAGGAACGAAATCCCCGTTTGGCGGGGTTTCGCTCCTCGAAAACGCGTTGTGGCGTGCTTGTGGCGGTGCTACTTATTGTTGCTCGTGGCGCGCAAGCACTGTGAGTGTGGCACGGGAGGCGCGAGCACTCATCTGCGCAAAATGTGCATCTCCGGGATAGCACAGTGTGAGAGCCCGAGCAGCAATGGTATGGGCGATGGTGTTGCTGAGGCTTGCGGTGGGCGCTGAGGCATTCCGGCTGCTGTAAGTCAGTGATAGTCGAAGCATCTCGTCTTGGGCAAAAGTGGCAAGGTTGTGCGTCGCCACATAGGCACTGAGTTGCGAGATTAGTTCGGCATAGGCGGTGGCAATCATTTCGGTGGCAATGGCTTGTCGGTCGTCGTCGAGCAAGACCGCTCCTTTGCCTTCGCTGCGCTGTGTGGCATATCGCCAGGCGCTCTCGGCATAGATGATTTTTAGCAAATGAGCAAGGTCGATGCTCACGGTGATAGTGTTGTTGGTCATGTTGGTAGTAGAGATTTAAATGTTTGGTTTGATAAAAGATTTTCGTCGCTCGCGCATTATGCGGTAAAGCAATTTGTAGGCATAAGCCTCGCTGATAAAGAATCGGCTTGCGTGGGCCGAAGCAAGCACCCGGGCAATGGCTTGCGGCAGCGAGATGGCTGGGTGTTCGGTCATCACGGCTTTCACTTTCTGTGCTATCTCAAGCCACATGGCACGTTGCTCAATGGCTTTGAGCGGCACATCGCCAGTGGCGAAGTAGTGCAGCATCACGGTGTAGGTGCGGTTGTAGCTAAGGTAATACAACGGTTTGCCGCGCTCTATGGCTCGGCGTATGGCCGTGCGGCGCACGAATGGCTCTTTGCCGCTCATCATCTCGGATGCCACTTGGCGATATGCCTCGAGAAATTCTCTGTCGCGCAAGCGTCGCATTTGTGATTTTGTGTTTTGCATGGTTGTAATTTGTGTTTTCCGGTAACAGGTTAATCTAAGTTGATTGTCTCAATGTTGATGCAAAGATAATACGATAAATGGTAAAATGCAAATATAAAAGGGTAAAAATACCATAGAATTTATTTCTGTCGTTCTGCAACTTTTCGAAACGCCCGCTGCGTCTAATCTGTGAATTTGAAAACAATCGATAAAAATATTGAATGCAATTATGGAAAAACTGGTGTTGCTCTTGGCAGCGATGACGTTTTCGTGGTTAGGTGTGGAGGCTCAAGCGGTTGCTTCGGCCGATAGTGTGGCTGTAGATAGCCTTGATGCGCTCACCGAGCGATTTGTAAATCTTGGCGAAGTGACGGTGACTGGTGCGTCGGTGATAAATAAGCGCGATCGCAAGTGGATAATCCCATCGCAGGAGTGTAAGCAAGCAGCATCCAATGGCAGCGACTTGGTGAGAAAGATGAAGTTGCCGGGGGTGAAAGTGGGTGTTATTGACGGGGCTATCAGTATGTATAACAGGGGAACGATAAAGCTGTATATCAACGGTCGTCCGGCAAATGATAAGGATGTTCAGGCCATTGATCCTAAGAGTGTGGAACGTGTGGAGTATCACGATGTGCCCTCGTTGCGCTATGGCGATGCCGACCTTGTGCTCGACTTCATAGTGAAAGTGCCAAACTCGGGCGGTAGAGTGGGTGGTATGGGCCAGGTGGTTCCTTTCAAGGGTTTGGAAACGCAGTTCCGCAAAAATATTGAGGTGAATTACAAGAAATCTACGTTCAGGGTGCATTTTTATGATGAACTGTTGACGGGATTTAAGACATGGCGCGATAATTGGGAGAATTATACTCTTGCCGATGGCACCACCTACACTCGCACCGAGACGGGTAGCCAAATGCCAATCAAAAAGAACAATTGTTTTGGCACTGCTGAATATATGTATTACACTTCCGATAAAGATATGCTTTCTATTAAATGTGAGTTTTCTGGTCAGAGAGATGCGCACACCGACTATGAGGGTGTGCTGAAAAGCACGCTCGACGGTAGTAGCGTGAAACTCAAGGACCATAATTATTCATCGGAATGGTTCCCAACAATTGATATGTATTATCACCACAATTTCGGTAAGGACAAATTGCTGCTGGTGAATGTCTCGACAGGCAGTGGCGAAACGCATTCGCGCAGAAGCTATGTTGAGCGCGATGGCGAAACGGATGCTGCGCTCATTGATATCTTCAACGACATACGCACTCGCAGCAATTCGTTGTATTCTCAGGTGGTGTATGAGCAAAGCATGCGTGGCGGTAGGCTATCGTTGGGAGGCTCGTTTGACTACTATTCGTCGAAAAACCGCTATTTGAGTTACGGTGTGGATGAGCGCATGCGCCGGTCTTCTACGCGTATCTATGCCAAGTGGGGACAACAAATCGGTTCGCGCATTGACGCAACGGTGGGCTTGAAGGCGATAAACAGATATTACTCGGTGGTGGGACGCGACAAAACCAGCAGTTGGATTATCAGCCCGCGCGTCACGGCACGCTATCGCATCGATGACAAAAACGTGCTGCGATTGGAATACGGCAACAGTGGCGAAACGCCTACGTTATCGCAATTGTCGTCGGTGCGTCAGCAAATCGACGGCATGCAGCAGCAGGAAGGCAATGCGTCGCTCAGCACGAGTCGCTCTCATTACGTGAGTCTAAGCCACGAGTATACTTATAAGCGATTTTATGGAAAAGCATTGATGAGATATGATTACATACGAAAACCTATCTCCGAACGTAAACTGTGGAAGGACGGATCGTTGGTAACCACGTTTGCTAACCAAAAAAATGCTCAGACGCTCATGGTTGCCACCACGGTGCGATATGAGGTGATACCAGAGTGGCTGTCGGCATCGGCGTCGTTGGATTGGAATAGGTATATGTGGCATGGCGTTGACTATAATCACACTCTCAGTAACGTGAGTGGCAATGCAAGCCTTGAAGTGACGCACTGGAATTTCGGCTTTATGGCACAGTTTGAGCGTGCTGGCAGCCGATTGGTTGGCGAAAGGGTGTATGAATACGGTTCGTCGAGTATGGCGCTGATATTATCGTATGGATATAAGAATTTCCATTTTGTTGCGGCGTGCCTCAATCCGTTTGTAAGCGACTACAAGGAAACGACGCGCGACCTGAATGTGCTGGCTGGTTATCATAGAGCTTCGCACTATTCTTTCCTCACAAAATGCATGGTGTTTCAGGTGCATTACAACTTTGGTTGGGGGCGCAACTATCAAAGCGGCAACCGACGGGTGAATAATAGTGTGGAGCACAATTCGGTGTCTTCGGCAGGAAAATGACCATCCCGTCGTGAGGAAATGGGCTGCGAGCCTGCATCGGGCGAAAGGTGGCACTTTGTGCTAAGGCCATTCTGATTTGGTTGGATAAGACTAAAAACACCATAAAATGCGGCGAAAGCGGTAGAAATGTGGTTGTAAAGGGATCTTTTTACGGAAAAAGTAAATTTTTCGTGAATTTTTTTCGCGGAATGTTTGCAAGAATAAAAACTTTGTCGTAACTTTGCACTCGCAAAACAACGATGGTGTCATAGCTCAGTTGGTAGAGCAAAGGACTGAAAATCCTTGTGTCCCCGGTTCGATTCCTGGTGACACCACTGCAAAAAGCGGTTGAGATTACTCTCAGCCGCTTTTTTTTGATTTCACAAACTCGTGAAAAATAAATGGCGATTAATGGATGTGGCACAAAAATTATTATTAATTTTGCGTTATGATTGAACGCATTATTATTATTGATAATGTTGACCCTGTGGTCTTCTATGGGGTGAACAATTGTAATATACAACTTATACGCAATCTATTCCCGAAATTGCGTATGGTGGCGCGTGGCAGCGTGATAAAGGTGATAGGCGATGAGCAGGAGACTTCGGTGTTTGAAGAGAAGGTGAAAAAACTCGAAGACTATTGCGCCAGATACAATAAACTCACCGACGACGTGATTCTCGACGTGATTAAGGGCGAGCCCCCAAAGGAACTGAAAATGGACGGGGCTATCATATATGGTGTGAATGGCAAACCAATCACTGGCCGCACGCCCAATCAGCAGTTGCTCGTAAAGACTTTTCAAGACAATGATCTCACTTTTGCACTTGGTCCGGCCGGAACAGGTAAGACCTACATTGCCATAGCATTGGCAGTGAGTGCACTTAAAAACAAGGAGGTGCGTAAAATCATTCTTTCGCGTCCTGCCGTGGAGGCTGGTGAGAAACTCGGATTCTTGCCGGGCGATATGAAGGATAAGATCGACCCGTATCTGCAACCACTCTACGATGCTCTTGAGGATATGATTCCTGCTGCCAAGCTGAAGGAATATATGGAGGGCAACGTGATACAGATAGCGCCATTGGCATTTATGCGTGGCCGCACGCTGAGCGATGCCATAATTGTGCTCGACGAGGCGCAAAACACCACCACGCACCAGATAAAGATGTTCCTCACCCGCTTGGGTATGGGCTCGAAGATGATTATCACTGGCGACGTCACTCAGATTGACCTGCCTCGCACTTCGGTGTCGGGCTTGGTGCAGGCTCTGCATGTGCTGCGCGGTGTGAAGGGCATAGGATATGTGGAATTTGACAAAAAAGACATTGTGCGACACCATCTGGTGCAACGCATCGTGGAGGCCTACGAGAAGCACGATGCCGAGGCTAAGGCCGAGGCAAAAGCCGCGCGTGAGGCTGCAAGCAATGAGAGCAAAAACAACTAAAAAATATAATTCATCGTTTCATTAAGCAAAAAGCATTATGGCTAACACATTAACTAAGACAGATTTTAAGTTTGAGGGTCAGAAAAGCGTATATCATGGCAAAGTGCGTGATGTATATGATATCAATGACGACCTTATGGTGATGGTGGCAACCGACCGTATTTCGGCATTCGACGTGATTTTGCCTAAGGGTATTCCTGGCAAGGGTCAGGTGCTCAACCAAATCGCTGCGAAGTTTCTCGACGCTACAGCCGACATTGTGCCAAACTGGAAGTTGGCTACTCCCGACCCAATGGTTACCGTTGGTCTGAAATGCGAAGGTTTCCGCGTGGAAATGATTATCCGTGGCTATCTCACCGGTAGCGCATGGCGTGAATATGAGGCTGGCTGCCGCGAGTTGTGCGGCGTGAAGTTGCCAGAGGGTATGCGCGAAAACGAGAAGTTCCCAGAACCAATCATCACTCCTACCACTAAGGCCGACGCTGGCCACGACGAGAACATCTCGAAGGAAGAAATCATTGCACAAGGCATCGTTTCGAAAGAAGATTATGAAACAATGGAGCGTTACACTCGCGCACTCTTTGCTCGCGGCACAGAAATCGCTGCTCAAAAGGGCTTGATACTCGTTGACACTAAGTATGAGTTTGGCAAGCGCGATGGCAAGGTGATTTTGATTGACGAGATTCACACTCCAGACAGCTCACGCTACTTCTATGCTGAGGGTTATCAGGAAAGGTTTGAAGCCGGCGAGCCTCAAAAGCAACTTTCTAAGGAATTTGTACGTCAATGGCTCATCGACCACAACTTCATGGGCAAGGCCGGACAACAAGTGCCTGAGATGACCGACGAATATTGCCAAAGCGTGGCTGCTCGCTACATAGAATTGTATGAGCACATCGTGGGCGAAAAGTTCGTGCCAGCCGACGATGGCGACATCGCTGCACGCATTGAGCGCAATGTGAGTGCTTATCTTGCTTCTCGCGATTGATAGAGAGGCATAGGCGAGAATTTATATCACACAGCACACTCACGAATAAGAAACATGGAGTATAAGGCAGAAAAAATCAACCCCTACAATAATCAGGAAAGCAAAACCGGTCAGGTGCGACAGATGTTTGACTCGATAGCCCCGGCATACGATTTCATGAATCGCTGCATGACTATGGGTATTGACAAATTGTGGCGTCGCAAAGCCGTGCGTCTGGTGGCAAAGACACATCCTCAGCAGTTGCTCGATGTGGCTACCGGCACAGGCGACCTTGCCATACAGTTGTGCCGTAGCATCGGCGCTAAGAAGATTGTTGGCATCGACCTGAGCAACGGTATGCTTGAGATAGGTCGTCGTAAGGTGGCTGAAAAAGGCCTCGACGGCGTGATAGAGTTGCAGCAGGGCGATTGCCTTGACCTACAGTTTGCCGACGGCTCGTTTGATGCCGTAACGGTGGCTTATGGTGTGCGCAATTTTGAGCATCTTGAGCAGGGCTATGCCGAGATGTATCGCGTGCTTGCTCCTGGCGGCATGCTTTGTGTGGTGGAATTGTCTACGCCTACCAATCCTCTGATAAAATTTTTCTACGACATTTACACTCGCCGCGTTATCCCGTTTATCGGACGCTCAAAGTCGAAGGATGCCCGCGCCTACAGCTATTTGCCAGAAAGCATCGCTGCGGTGCCGCAAGGTGAATCGATGCTGCAGATAATGCGCAGAGTTGGCTTCACCGATTGTCGTGCTATAGCCATGACGTTTGGCACATGCTCGATATATATAGGAGTGAAGTAAGGGCTTAGTAGAAATCGCAATGATAAAACAAGCGGCGGAAGCATGATGATTGTTTCCGCCGCTTGACTTATTCCAAATCGGTCATTAGGTCGTGTATATGAAAAAATTCTACTGCTTGGTGTCTTTCGGTTTTTATAAGGCATTTTTTGTTTCTTTTTAATTCGCAATAGCTGGCTATTACTCATTAAAAAGCAATCGAAACCTGACTTCAAAAATCTCGAAATCCATCCAAGCCCTAATGACCGAATTGGGCTTATGATTATTATAATCGTTAGATTGAGAGTGTGCGCAAAGTCTTGAGCAAAGAGCGATCGATAGGTTTGTCGTTCTTGATGGCCTTGAAGAATGGCACATACACGATTTCGTCGTTGTGCACGCCGATCATCACGTTGCGTTGGTCTTCCAAGAGAGCGTCGATAGCAGCAGCGCCCATGCGAGATGCCAAGATGCGGTCGGTGGCAGTAGGCGAACCACCACGTTGCAAGTGTCCGAGAATCGACACGCGAACGTCGTATTGAGGGTATTCGTTCTTCACGCGTTCTGCCATACCCATTGCGCCGCCAGTGATAGGGCTTTCGGCAACAAGCACGATAGAAGAGTTCTTGCTCTTGCGGAAACCGTTTTGGATAAGGTCGGCCAATTGGTCGACTTCGGTAGAAATCTCAGGGATGATGGCAGCCTCGCAGCCCGAAGCGATGGCGCCGTTGAGGGCGAGGAAGCCGGCGTCGCGACCCATTACTTCTATGAAGAACAAGCGTTCGTGGCTTGTGGCAGTGTCGCGGATTTTGTCCACACACTCCATAATGGTGTTGAGGGCAGTGTCGTAGCCGATGGTCAAGTCGGTGCCAAAGAGGTCGTTGTCGATTGTGCCAGGCAGACCCACGATAGGAATATTATATTCAGTGGCAAACACTCTTGCACCAGTGAGCGAACCGTCGCCACCTATCACCACGAGGGCGTCGATGCCTTGTTTCTGAAGGTTTTCGTAGGCCATTTTTCTGCCTTCTTCGGTCTGAAACTCTTTGCATCGTGCAGTCTTCAGAATAGTACCGCCCATCTGGATGATGTTCGACACATTTTGTGTCTTAAACTCCACGATTTCGTTGGTAACCAAACCCTTATAGCCACGATAGATGCCTTTTACTTTGAATCCGTTGAAAATGGCGGCACGAGTTACCGCTCTGATGGCAGCATTCATACCTGGTGCGTCACCTCCTGAGGTGAGGACACCGATGCAATTGATTTTTGACATTTCAATATAATATTACGTTTTCAATTCTATGTATAATATACGCTTTACAAATATACTACAAAAATGGGGGATAACGGCATTGTGGGAAATAAAAAATGGAAACATTTGGCAAATAGTAACGTTGGAATCTCCGTGGCGAAATGACCTTAGTGTGTTTTCCACGTCAGGCCTCGGTCTGGGTGGTAATATTTCAGCAAAAGAGGTGGAAAATACAGCGACATTTGCGAAAATGTTTCAGCAATTGCTCTTACACTCCAATAAATCCTTATCTTTGTGTTATGAAAAAGTCCGCTTTTGTAGCGGAGATATAAAATTGAGTAACAACGTAAAATAAATATAATTATGAAAAAAGGATGCTTAATAGCAGTAGTGGCAGTGGTAGTGATTGTGCTTGGCTGCTTTGTGTGGGTGAAGAACACCTATAATGGTTTTGTGAGTCAACAAGAGGGTGTGGATGCTGCTTGGTCGCAGGTGGAAAACGTGTATCAACGTCGTGCCGACCTGATTCCTAATTTGGTGGCTACCGTGAAGGGTTATGCTAAACATGAGCAAGAGACTCTCGACAAAGTGGTGTCGGCCCGCGCTAAGGCTACCCAAATCACCGTCGATCCTGAAAATCTCAACGAGGCTTCGCTAAAGAAATATCAAGAGGCTCAAGGCGAACTTGGTAGCGCATTGGGCAAATTGCTCGCCATCACTGAGAATTATCCCGACTTGAAGGCTAATGAGAATTTCTTGCAATTGCAATCGCAGCTTGAGGGTACCGAAAACCGCATCGCTGTGGAACGTAAGAACTTCAACGAGATGGCTCAAAGCTACAACGCGTCGATTCGCCAATTCCCTGGCAATATGCTTGCTGGAATGTTCGGATTTGAGCGAAAACCTTATTTTGAGGCAGAAAAGGGCGCTGAGAAGGCTCCAGAAGTAAACTTCTAAGACGTCTGAGTTATGCCATTGAGTGATTTTATTGTCGAGGCTGATCAGCAACGCATAGTGGAAGCTATCGGCAAGGCCGAACGGCAGACGTCGGGTGAAATACGTGTGCATATCGAACCGAAATGCCCTCACAACGACCCGATGAAGCGTGCTGCTAAGGTGTTCGACAATTTGCGAATGTATGAAACGCGCCAACGCAATGGTGTGTTGGTGTATATTGCTTATAAAAGCAGAATGTTTGCCATCATTGGCGATTGTGGCATAAACGATTGTGTGCCTGACGGGTTTTGGAATAAGGAAAAGGATACCTTGAAAGCATATCTCTCGCAGAATCGTGCCGCTGATGGCATTTGCGAGGTGATTGCTCAAATAGGGCAGAGCCTCTCGGATTATTTCCCTTGGGCTGACGACGATGTAAACGAACAAAGTGATGATATATCTTATGCGGAATAATCTTATAGCCCTGTGCAGGCGAGTGCTTATGGTGGCGCTGCTGGTGAGTGGAGCGTGTATGTCGGCATTGGCTGCCGACGTGATTCCCGACGCCCCAAATCCTCCGCGCCTGGTGGTGGACTATGCCGGCATCTTCACGCCCGAACAGGTGGCTGTGATGGAAGATTCGCTCGAAACGTTTGCCCGCAAGACGTCTAATCGCATTGCCGTAGTGACGATGTCTGACCTCAAAGGCTTGGAGCCGATGGAGATGGCTTATGGCATAGGCAAGAAGTGGGGCGTGGGCGATAAGAAGCACAATGCCGGAGTGTTGGTGCTTGTGAAGCCTAAAACCGCCGACAGCGGAGGCCAGGTGTTTATCGCCACAGGTTATGGCGTGGAAGCTGTGCTCACCGATGCTTATTGCAGCTCTATCATTCGCCACGAAATGATACCTTATTTCAAGCAGAACGACTATTATGGTGGTGTTGATGCTGCGTTGAAGGTGATAAAGCCAGCTATGGCTGGTGAACTCAGCGAGGAGCAATATCTCGATTCCGACGACGATGGTATGTATGCCGGCGTGGTGCTGTTGCTGATAATCATTTTGGCTGTGATTGTGACGTTGGTGTCAGAAAAGAAAAATGGCGGCAAGGGCGGAAACAACGATCGCGGCACATGGGGCGGCGGTGGACCGATAATCTTCGGTCCGGGCTCGTTTGGCGGCGGTGGCAGTTCATCGAGCGGTTTTGGCGGCGGAGGCTTCGGTGGTTTTGGCGGCGGAAGCTTCGGTGGCGGCGGCGCTGGTGGATCTTGGTAATAGAGACTCTTATATATAAAAGGCGTGAGATGTGGAATCTTGCGCCTTTTATCGAGGGCTGCTATTATGATGTGATTTGAGTAATCACAAAAAAGCCGACTGAAATGCCACAAAAGTTAGTGGTGAATTGAAGTCTCTCAGTTTTTATAGGGTGTCTTTTGCTTGTCTTTAATTCGCATAGTCTGCCATTAGTTGGAATAAATATTATTAATGAGATGTGCGATATTGCACTTTTTGTGGTGATGCGTTGCGAATAATGAAATTTATGTTTACATTTGTATGCAAACATAACTGAAATGCATACACTTTGGTAAAAACGAATTTTTTATTTACACACTAACTAATCTATATGAAAAAAGCTCTATTCATGACAATGATGACATTTGCATTGTCGGCATTGCCTGTTTTGGCACAAAGTGTGCCTGTTGAATCAATTACAATCACCACTACTCAAACAAAAATTGCAGTTGGCGGTAGTCGCACTTATGCGGTGCAGATACTCCCTGCCGAGGCTGCTGCGGGTGCAACCGTGGAATGGTCGTCATCAGAACCGCGTGTGGCTACAATCGATGCCAAGGGCAAGATGCGTGGCATGGCTCCTGGCAACACGGTGATTAGAGCCACTTGTGGTGGCAAGACTGCCGAAAAAGATCTTACGGTGGCCATCAAGGCTGCTAAGGTGGGTCAATTCCTCTTTGACGATGGCACTTGGGAGGCTGGCTCTGTGGTGGACGGAAAAACTTGCATAGGTTTGATATACTTTATTGCTGCCGATGGCAAGAGCGGCAAAGCTGTCAGCCTTGATGATGCTGTAGAGCTCAAGTGGTCGGATGCCCAAGCTGCTGTGCCTAATGCAAAGGACGCACTCAATGGCGAGGCCAACTGTGAAGAAATTGCTAAGATTGAAGGTTGGGAAACAGCATTCCCTGCTGCAAAGTGGTGCGCCGACAAGTCGAATGACAAAGTGAAATGGCATTTGCCAGCCGTGGATGAGTTGCGCCAACTTTTTGCTGCTTCGTGTGGACTCACTTGGGTGGAAAAGGATGCCGATGCAAGCAAGAATCAAATAAACAACTGGACTGGTAATAGCGTGACTATGGTATATAAGGATGGTCAACCAGACACTAACCCTTACCCAGAGGCTCGTAATGCATTCAATGCCAATCTGAAGAAAGCAAAGGGCGGTGTGGAACTGGCTGCCGATAAATACTGGTCGTCGACAATGTACAATGATGAGTTTGCCACATTCCTGTCGTTTGAAGGAGGTTTTTCACAGGCACAACCGAAGCAATATTTCCACGTATGCCGCACTCGTGCTATTGCTAATTTCTCCGAGCCTAAGCCTATTACATCGTCGGTGGCTCAAATCAAGGTAGATGGTGCGCTTGAGGTGAGAGCGGATGGCGAATCGGTGATGGTGTCTTCTCCAAAGGAGATAAAGGCGATTGCCGTATATTCGGTGTCTGGCGCAATGATGCCGGTGGATGCTGCGATAGATGGCGCTAAGGCCACATTCAGCACCGCTATGATGACTAATGGCGTATACGTTGTGACCGTGGCTACAGTTGATGGCAGCAAGATGACTGCTAAGATTGTGAAGTGACTCTTCGGTTAGAAAAATAAAAACCCTCGAAAGCATTGATGCTTTCGAGGGTTTGTTATGCTGTGATGTGAGTTAGCGCAGCATCAATAACTGTATTCTTTGCCTTCGCTCCACTCGTCGAGCAGATAGCCGTGAACGTCGGTACAATGGTCGTGAATGGCTTGTTTGCGTTCGGTGTCTACACTGTTCCACCATTGTGTGCAGACAGGATATTCCACGCGAGTGGGAGTGCCGCTTTGCTTGGTGGCTGCTTTCGATGCAATTCTTTCCTTCTGTGTGCGAGTGAGTCCGCACCACCAGTTGTCTAATTCCGTTTTGTTCATAATCTCTACAAATTATTGATTAAACAAACTATCTCATTTTGTTGTCGTTTCACTTTGTGGTCAACGGCCTCTCTTGGCAGGGATGGTGAGTTTTTGTCCGATGCTGAGACGGTCGCTTCTCATGCCACTTGCGCGCTTGATAGCCGATACTGAAGTGCCATATTTCTCAGCGATAGCGCCAAGAGTTTCGCCTGAGCGTACGGTGTGAGTGCGATTTCTTTCGGCCTTTTGCTTCTTGGCAGGAGCGGCTTTTGCGGTGCTGCCATCAGTAGGGATAACCAATGTTTGACCCACCATGATGTTGTTGCCGCTGATGCCGTTGGCAGCCTTGATTTCGTCAACCGTTACGCCGTAGTTCTTGGCGATTTTGCCCAAGTTGTCGCCAGAGCGCACGGTGTGGTTCACTGTTTCGCGTTTCTTCTCAACCGAAGAGTGCTTCGAGGTTTCGCCCTTGGCAGGTATAGTGAGCACGTCGCCAGCGTGAATCATGTTGCTACTTAGGCCGTTTGCAGCCTTGAGTTCATCAATTGTGATGCCGTTTTCTGTGGCAATTTTGTTGAGCGACTCGCCAGCGCGCACGGTGTGCTTAGTGGCTTTAACTTGGCTTTGCTTAGCCTTGTTGGCCTTGATCTTGCTTGCCGACACGGTGCCTGGTTCTGGTATGGTGAGCACCATGCCTGCTTGCACAGCGTCGTCGGTGATGCCGTTGGCAGCCTTGAGCTCGTCGATGGTGATGCCGTTGTCGGTGGCAATGCGGTAGAGCGATTCGCCAGAGCGCACGGTGTGCTTAGTGACGATGCCGTCGCTGTTTGCCTTGCGGCTTGGCTTGCTTTGAGGTTCTTTATGTTGAGGCTTTGCTTTCTCCTTTGGTTCTTGATCCACCTCTTGATTGCTTTCGCTGTTGATGGTTTCGTTGGTTGTTACCTCAGTAACGTTTTCGCCATTGTCGGCCATCAATTCGTCGTTGACCTGTTCGTCAGACTTCTCGATAGGCACTTTCACACGTTGGGTTGTGACAATCTTCAGAGACTGACCGCGGGTCACTCTTGAGCGCTTCAGGCCATTGCTTCGCTTGATGCTTGTGGTGGTGACGCCATATTTGCGGGCGATGCTGCTGAGAGTTTCGCGTCGGCCCACCTTGTGCCATTTAGTTACGGTCTGTGTTTCGTAGTTGAAGTCTACACCTTCCACGCCAGTGACCTTGTCTTCGTTGAGGGTGGCAGGTTGCACCACATCGCGGCGAGCATAGAGGTCGTTGCGATAGTTGAGGATGCTGTCCTTGCTCATGATGAAACTGTAGATTTGATGAGTAGGCAGGCAGAGAGTGTAGGCGCGGGTGTCGCCAGGAATCACGTCGCGACGGAATTGTGGGTTGAGCACGCGCAATTCGTCGAGAGGCATATTCAGCACTTGGCTAATCTGGTTGAAGTGGATGCGTTGGCTCACGGCGATGGTGTCGGTGAGCAAAGGCTTCTTTGCCAGACTTGGGCTGATATTGTGATTCTTAAAGTAAGTCATTACGTAGTTGGCTGCGATGAATGCGGGCACATAGCCACGAGTTTCCTTAGGCAGATAAGGGTATATCTCCCAAAAGTCTTTGCCAGAGCCCCCAGCGCGGCGAAGCGCCTTGTTCACGTTGCCCGGACCGCAGTTGTAGGCGGCAATCACAAGCGACCAGTCGTGATAGATGTTGTAGAGGCTCTTGAGGTAGGTGGCAGCCGAAGCAGAAGAGCGATATGGGTCGCGGCGTTCGTCCACCATGCTGTTCACCTCAAGGCCTAATCCCTTTGCTGTGCTTATCATGAATTGCCACAGGCCAGTAGCGCCCACGCGCGACACCGCTTCAGGGTTGAGAGCCGATTCGATGACCGGCAGATATTTCAGTTCCAAAGGCAGGCCTTCTTTCTCGAGGGCTTGTTCGAAAATAGGCATGTAGTAGAGGCTCATGCCGAGCATTTCCTCCACGAGGGTGCGTCGGCGCTCGGTGTACATTTCTATATAGGTCTTCACCACAGAGTTGAAAGGCATCTCAATGGCTGTAGGCATAGCTCGAAGTCGCTGGATGTACACCTCGTCGCTCACCCCGTCGGCCTTAGAGTTTTCTACATATGAGTCGAGAACGGTGTAGTTTTTCAGATACCAGTTGTTCATCAACGCTTTGGTATCGGTTTCGAAACTCTCAGGAAACACTATTGAATTGTCAACAATGGTTTCCTTTATCGTATTCACGTTTTTGCGTCCCCACATAGGCAGGGCTGCTAAGCCCAAGGCGCAAAACGCAGCTATTCGCAAAACTGTTTTTTTCATATATCTCGTCTTCTTTTTACCGTTTTAAAAACTTATTGCGCAAGCCACACCCACACCAGGCAGGTTGGAGCGCGATTGCTCGATGAGCGTGGGTCGCACTTTCATCGAGAGGTCGTCGCTGATGTCGAATTTCGATAGCGTAGCGTCTACATAGGCGTCGACCATACATATAAGGTATACTCCCACGATGCTTATCACGCACATGTCGCGATTTCGTCGGAAGTAGTCTTTTTTAGATTTTAATGCCCGTTTCAGCCAGTCTTTGTCGATGTCTTCCTCCTTCGTCGTTGGTGGATAGAAGTCCATATAGCTTTTGGTGTTCGGGTCGTTGTCCATCGCGTCGTTGTAGGCGCGCGAGTAGTCTTTCAGCATCTTGTTGTTCCAAGATATGGCATAGCCCAAACCCACAAAACCGCCCACTACGATAGGCAGTTTCCAATATCGGCGGTTGTATACCTGTCCCAAGCCAGGGCAGAGGGCAGAGAGCCAAAGCGAGCGCATAGGGTTGATTTTCATGGCGCGTTGGCGGCCATAATCGGCATATTCTGCCGAGTCGCGCTTGGCTTGCAGTTCGGTTTGCAGCAATTCTGCTTCCACGGCATGCTTTTGCACCGAGTCCATATCGGCGATATACACGGTGTCGCCAGCAACGTCGATTGTGTAGGTGTTGCTGATAGAGTCTTGTGGCTCGCCTTCTGGAGGCACCACACGAGTGCGGTGGCGGTGGCCGAGATTCTGCAGATGCTGTGTGGTTGGAGTCTCGGCACTGTCGGTCAATTCCGTGATTTGGGTTTGCGACAGCGCTTGGTCGGGGAATGCAATAAGTAGGCAGAGCAACAAAATCATTGCTGCTCCACGTACTATCATCCGTCCTTTTGTTAATGTCTCAATTTTCACAAAAGTCGTGCGTTTATTGCATACGAACGAGTGGGAAACATTAGCATTTTCCCAGTGTTCGAGGTTGTTTATTCTTCTTTTATTTTGTCAAAGATACGAATTAAATTCTCAAGTTCTTCCTCGTTTTTAAATGGGAATGTTATTTTTCCTTTACCCGAAGCGTCTACGGCAAACTTCACTTGTGTGTGAAAAGAGTTGTTGAGATGCTTCTGTAGAATTTCGTAATCTTTGTTAGTCAGGCGGTTATGTGTTGTGATAGGGTCTTCTTTGCCTTTGCTGTTGCCAGCTTGGAGTTGCTTGGCGAGGGCTTCTACCTGTCGCACCGATAAACCTTTTTTAAGAATCTCATTATATAATTTTAACTGGAGCGAAGGCTTCTCGATAGACAATAGCGCGCGTGCGTGGCCCATATCCACCTTTCTGTCGCGCAGACCTATCTGCACTTCGGCAGGCAGTTTCAGCAGGCGGAGGAAGTTGGCTATAGTGGCGCGTTTCTTGCCGATGCGTTCGCTCAAGCGCTCTTGTGTGAGGCTGTATTGGTCGATGAGTTTGCGGAAAGTGAGAGCAATCTCTATCGCGTTGAGGTCTTCGCGCTGTATGTTCTCAATGAGAGCCATCTCGGTGAGTTCGCTATCGTTGGCAGTGCGCACATAGGCAGGCACCGAATCAAGTCCGGCAAGGCGAGCGGCACGGTAGCGTCGTTCGCCAGAGATAATCTGGTAGGTGTCGGCGCCAGTGGAGCGCAGGGTGAGAGGTTGTATGATGCCCAGTTCGCGTATGCTCATGGCGAGTTCTTCAAGCGAATCCTCGTCGAACGTGGTGCGTGGCTGGTCGGGGTTAGGCGAGATCTGCGAGATTGCGATTTCGTTGATAGCCGATGATCCGCTTGTCTGCACGTCGTCCATCGAAATCAGCGAATCCAATCCGCGTCCCAAAGCATTTCTTTTTAGTGACATATATAGTATGTGTAATTATCGATTGTTAATAACTTTTTATGCTGGAGCCAAGATTATGCATTGCTGCGGCGAGTGCGGTTTTTGCTGATTAGCTCTTTGGCAAGCAGCATGTGGCTTGTGGCGCCTCGGCTCTCGGCATCGTAGAGTATGGCAGGCAGGCCGTGGCTTGGAGCCTCGCTAAGGCGGATGTTGCGTGGAATGACAGAGCTAAACACCATATCGCCGAAGTGGCTCTTCAGTTCCTCGTAGATTTGGTTGGCGAGGCGCAGCCGTGCATCATACATGGTGAGGAGGAATCCCTCTATTTCTATCGAAGGGTTGAGTTTCGACTTGATGATGCGAATGGTGTTGAGCAGTTTGCTGATACCTTCGAGCGCGAAGTATTCGGCTTGCACAGGTATTATCACCGAGTCGGCAGCAGTGAGGGCGTTCACGGTGATGAGTCCAAGCGACGGGCTGCAGTCAATCAAGATGAAATCATATTCGTTTTTCACATCTTCCAAGAGTCGGCGCAGCACGCGCTCGCGGTTGGGCTTGTTCACAAGTTCAAGTTCGGCGCCAACGAGGTCGATGCGCGAACCCACCAAATCAAGGCCTTTCACGCAAGTGCTGTTGCGACTGCTTGCCATCGGGTAATCGTCAACGAGGCATTCGTAGATAGAAGAAGCGGTCTTCTTAGGGTCGATGCCCAAGCCCGAAGTGGCGTTGGCCTGAGGGTCGGCATCGATGAGTAGCACTTTTTTGCCGGATACAGCCAGAGAGGCAGCGAGGTTGATAGCTGTAGTAGTCTTTCCCACACCGCCTTTTTGATTTGCTATTGCTATTGTTTTTCCCATATTAATTTGTCGTTCAAAATTAATTACGATGCAAAGGAAAAACATTTCTGTGGGAAAACAATGCGCTTTTCGATGTTTTTGCCTCAATTGTTGATAAGTGGCACTTTTTGTTAATAACTTTTTGCGTGGAACATTCTTTTCTTGCCTATTCCCAACGTATAAGCCTATTTTCGCAGCGTGAAACAATTGTGAGTAAATAGTGGTGAATTACTTTTTTTTGCCTATGGCGCGGCGGGGTGTCAATGAAAAAGGGCAACGAGTGTAGTGTCTCGCTGCCCAGTGGCAAATGATGCCAAACAATCTTTTTGATTACCCTAAGAAGTTGCTATTCGTTTCCTGGAAAAATGTGGTGGAGAAATGAGTGAGTTTATGCACATCTGTGTGTGGAGATTTCGGCATTATTGTTCGCCCGATGTGTTGCCGCCGTTGTGGCGTGGCGCTCCGTCGCCATGCCCAGGGTCGTGGCCCCTTTTCCCGCCTGGGCGTCCGAGGCCATCGTTGGTGAGCATATTTAGTTTGGCCAACTGCTCGGCTGAGAGCACAGTCTTGAGGTTGTTGATAAGTTGCTTCTTTGCCACCAGTTCGGTCAGTTGGCAATCTATTTCGTCGTTGATATTAGCCACCGTTTCCTCTACGCTCGAACCCGGTTCTACGCGGTTCTTGAATTGCTTGGTGCGTGAGGCAAGTATTATATTGTTGTAATTGTAGTATTCTTTGTTGAATATTACCTCTTGTTCGGCAGAGAGATTGAGTTGCTTCTTCACCATCTCGGCGCGGCGTTGCACCATTTGGGTGATTTCTTGTTCGGTGAGAGGGCGACGATGGCGTCCTCCTCCAACGTGTTGAGCCATCGCTGCAAACGAGCAGATGACGAGGGTGAGAATTAATGTTAGCTGTTTCATGATAGTGTTGATTTGGGTTTAGTGAATGTGAATGGTGTTGTGGTTAATCCAGAGGCGGTGCTTGGCGCGGTGGACGTTGGCCGTGACGGTGGCGTCGGTCGTGGCGCTTCATAATCTGAAACTGTATCTTGCGTTCAGCGTTGTCGAAGCGCAAGATTTGCTCGGCGTTGAGCACCTTGGCAAATTTTGGGTAGTATCTCTTTTGCAATTTCAGGAGTTCTATCTTCATGGCTATACGATAGTTCACCACGTCGGTGGCATCTTTTTTCGTAGTCTTAGGCATGGCGTGCTCCTTCTGCATGTGAGTGTCAAACAAGCGGCTCATCTCATCGTTGTATTGGCGATAGATAGGGGTGAACTCGTTGGTTTGACTCTCGGTGAGATTGAGTTCTTGCTGAATCAGTTTCATCTTAGCAAGAAAAAACTGTCGCTTCTGCTCGGGCGTAGGTTTGCCGGGCTGGGCATCGGCCGACCCGATGCCAGTCACCAGCATTGCCATTATGATTATGGGATATAATAGATAATGTCGCATTGTAATAAAGGTTTATTGATTAATTAATAGTAATATTCTGGCATGGCGTTTTGGGTGTAGAAAACTTCGCTTTCCACAGCCTCGTCGCCCATCTGATTGAGCACTTCGGCAATTGATTCGCTATTCATCACAGCATCGTAGGTAGATGGTTTGTTGATAAATGAGTTGATAGCCACAGAAGCGAAAATCGCTATAGCAGCCGCAGCCGAGGTAATGAAAGTGAGGCGTTGAACCAACGCTTTCTTGCGACGGCTCTTGGCTCCCCCCTGCAAGGTGTATTGAGTGATATGCTCAAGCATAGCATCCACTTGTTGGTCTGTTTCGCGGTAAGGAAGATGCTTACCTATTTCGTTGAAGTCTTTCATATAATATCTTCTGTTAGAGTCTTTTTGATTTTTGTTACGGCAAGGTGGTAGTTGGTTTTTAGCGTACTCACGTTTTTGCCGGTGATTTTGGCGATTTCCTCATAGGGGAGCTCGTCGTAGTAGCGCAGGTTGAAAGCGATGCGTTGCTGTGTGGGCAGTTGTAGCACGGCTTTCTGGAAGGCCACTTCTGCAGCATCGGCATCGATAGCGCTTTCGCATTCAAGTTTCTCAGCGAGAGTCTCGCCAAGGGCATCAACGCTCTGGAATATCTGGGTGTGACGGCGCAAAGAGCGCAGAGCCTCGTTGGTGGCGATACGGTAAACCCAGGTGCCGAGAGAACTGTTTTCATTGAAACTCTTGATGCTGTTAAACACACAGATGGCGGTTTCCTGCATAGCATCTTCAGCATCATCGTGGTCTACCACTATGCGGCGTATGTGCCAATACAGCTTTCTGCCATATTGCTTCATGAATATGCCGAAGGCCTTGTCGCGTTGAGCGGGGTCTTTGAGCATAGCCACCAGGTTGTCGCTATTTGTAGTGTTGCTGTTCATTTTAAGTTTCATTTATTTGATGCAATAACACCCACAAAGTTAAATGTCTGGTGAAAATTTTTTTGCCTTTTCGAGAGATGTTTTTCAGAAAAAATTGCCATTGGCAGCGAGTCTGCTGGCGGTGTGTTCTGCAACTGCCAACAGCTTGCCACTATAGCCGAGCGTCTCGTCGTTAACCACCCGGAAAGAAACAGTTTAGCCATTGCACGTCGGAGATGCAAATGTGCGGAGCGTGAATGAGATAATGCTTCTACCCCCTGTCTGCGCAGTATGTGTGTGGATTTATTTCTATGTTTTATAAAGGTTGGTCTTTATTTGTAAGAAGTATGCAGATCTTGTCATATCCGTTCGTGATCAGAAGTAAGCCATCATCTTCGTTTGTTCGTACTATGCATTGTAATTTTAAATCTGCAACAAATTGCAGGACAGATGTGTTCGCCACATTTAAATATAAATAGTTGGAAGTCTCTGCATCTACCGTAAAGTTTGTTTTAAGGAAGATCTCAGAAAACGCAATAGATGCAAAAAGAAAAACAATTGGTGTAAAACAGAATATGTCAGAGAACAATGTACTATTGTAGCATGCGAATGGTTGCATAGAAATAATCAAAACAGCTAAAGGAATTAGGGATTGAACTAAAAATAGTATTGTAACTAAACGTTTTATCAACTTTATTTTTTTTGTAAAAAGCAAAAATGTAGTCAAAACAATTAAACCGAGGAAAATGAATTTTAAAGCCCAGAATTCGATAAAAACAAAATTAAAAAGGAAAATGAGTGTCAAAGGCCAATATAAAATTCTATTGTTAATGCGGAATCTTCGGCTGTCATCTTTGTAATATAAATTAATGGAATGGAGATTGTACTGATTATTGTCAATAAGAAATTTGATTTCATTATCTGTTTTCACAATATTTGATATTTTTAGCATAACGTTGAAAGGATGTTTTTTATTAAATCCAATAAATTGATTGATGTCTATCCAAATAATGAAGTAATTTATTAACACTGGAAGACAACAAAAAGTCTTCCCGAAAAAATTAAGATGGAATTTTCCCTCGGTATAAATGAACACGAAAACAATGTAAGCAGAGGAGAGAACAATATAACAGAGTTCAATCAAAGTCGATACAAAGCGCCAATAATTGCTGCCCTTGATATCTGATATGATCATTGTTATAAAATTGACAATAGAAAAAAACAAAAAAGAAGCTATAACTACAACCGTTTCAAATAGAGATAAAGTTAAGGTAAATAGAAACAGTTGAATAAAGAAAAAGATGTATTTAATACTTTGGGATTGTTTCATTTTTTGATTTCTTTACCTATAAATATCTTTTTGATGTCGTTATATACGGAACTTGGCCACCATGATTTGATGTTGGTCTTGAATGTCTCATTAATAGTATTCTTGACTGCGGTAGCACAATTGTTTGTAAATACATTATATCTCGCATTACTACTTTTAGTAAAGGATTTTATTGCATTTTTGTCTTGTTCGTAATTAGAGGGAACAATAAATGCAACGTCATAGCCGTAAGTATTAATGTTCCCATTTATATAAGAACCTTCTGTATTATAATCGCTATTTAAAAAATCGGATGGACTCTCGAAAGATCTTTCCCCTAAGTCGTTATGTGGCAGACCTAATAATCCATATGATTCATTCCATACAACGTCTCCATTAACTGAATAATATCTCCATTTGTTGTTCTCATCTTGAATCAGCAAAGCGATGTGTTCCTGGTTTTTATGCTGGAAACAAAGTATCGCAATACTATCTCCATTCTCATCAATATTCTTTATCGGGTTACCGCCACACCAGAGGTAGGGAGATAGATGATAATATTTCTCTGCAAGCCTGTCCATGGTTGATGTCATTCCGGACATTGGGTTTACCCAGCGGGCTTTGCTGTCATACCAGTCGAGGCCGTGGGTGCGGTCCAACTCT